>JAIUNH010000303.1 GCA_020161965.1 Pseudomonadota bacterium | reverse complement strand
CAGCGTGACCGCGCGCCGGTAATAGCGCGTCACGTCGTGGCCGATGCCGATCGCCATCAATTCCACCGGTGAGCGCGTTTCGATGTACTCGATCGCCTCGCGCAGATGGGTTTCGAGGTAGTTGCCCGGATTGACCGACAGGGTCGAATCGTCGACCGGCGCGCCGTCGGAAATCACCATCAGGATTTTGCGCTGCTCGGGGCGCGGCAACAGACGTTGATGCGCCCAGAGCAGCGCTTCGCCGTCGATATTTTCCTTGAGCAAGCCTTCGCGCAGCATCAGGCCCAAGGATTTGCGCGCGCGCCGCCAGGGCGCGTCGGCGCTTTTATAGATGATATGGCGAAGATCGTTGAGGCGGCCGGGATTGGCGGGCTTGCCCGCCGCCAGCCAGCGCTCGCGGCTTTGCCCGCCCTTCCAGGCGCGCGTGGTGAAGCCCAGGATTTCGACCTTCACGCCACAGCGTTCCAGCGTGCGCGCCAGAATATCGGCCGACATCGCGGCGACCGTGATCGGACGGCCGCGCATCGAGCCGGAATTGTCGATCAGCAACGACACGACCGTATCGCGGAACACGGTGTCGCGCTCGCGCTTGTACGACAGCGGCACGGTCGGGTTGGCGACGACGCGCGCCAGACGTGCCGCATCCAGCGTGCCTTCTTCGAGATCGAATTCCCAGGCGCGGTTCTGGTGTGCCAACAAGCGGCGCTGCAAGCGGTTGGCAAGCCGCCCGATCACGCCCTGCAGGCTTTGAAGCTGCTGGTCGAGATGGTTGCGCAAGCGCGAAAGTTCGTCCGCATCGCACAGATCGTCGGCTTCGATGACCTCGTCGAACTCGGTCGAGAACGCACGATACTGCTTCTCGTCCTGCGAATTGCGCAGATCGTTCGGCGGGCGCCAGCGTTTGCCCGGCCGCTCGGGCCCATCTTCGCCCATGCCGTCGGCGTCTTCGCCCTCGTGTTCCTCGCCGTCGCCCTCGCCGCCGTCTTCGCCGGCCGCTTCGCGCGTTTCGGAACCCATCATCGCTTCGGACGACGCCTGCTCGCCCGTATCTTCGGACTCGCCCTGCTGGCTCGAATCGTCGCCCGAATCGTCGTTCTCGTTCGAATCCTCGTCCGCCTCGGTCGACTCGCCCTGCTCCTCGCCCAATTCCAGATCCTGGATCAATTGGCGCGCGGTTTCGGCGAAGGTCGCTTGATCGCCCAGCGCCTTGGCAAGATCGGTGAGATCGCCGCCCGCGCGCGATTCGACCCAGGGGCGCCACAGATCGACCATGCGCTTGGCGCTTTCGGGCGGCTTCTGGCCGGTGAAAGCCTCGCGCGCCAGCATCGCCACGGCATCGACCAGGGGGGCTTGTTCGCGATCGGCGATGCGCGCGTAACCCGCCTGGCGGCAGCGTTCGTCCAACGCCGCCCCCAGATTGCGCGCGACCCCCGACATGCGCTTGGAACCCAACGCTTCGCAGCGCGCCTGTTCGACCGCGTCGTAGATCGCGCGGCCGAGTTGCCCGTTGGGGGCGCGCTTGGCGTGGATCTTTTCGTTGTGGTGGCGCAGCTTCAGCGAGATCGCGTCCGCCTCGCCGCGCACGATCGCGACTTCGCCTGCGGGCAGATCGCGGCCCGGTGCGGGCAAACGCGCTTCCGTGCCGCGCAGCAAGGCGCCTTCGGGCGCGAACGCGACCGTCAAATCGGGCTTATGCGAAACCGCGCGCATCGCGGCCGCCGTCACCTGCCGGAAATGTTCGACCGGTCCGTCCTTGTCGCGCGGCGGCATGGCTGGAACTTATCCCGCCTTGCGCACCGCGACCGACACGCCGCCGGCCAACTCGGCGCCGAAGCAGCGCTGATAATATTCGGCCACGGTCGTGCGCTCGACCTCGTCGCACTTGTTCAGGAAGGTCAGGCGGAAGGCGAAGCCCACATCGTTGAAGATCCGCGCATTCTCGGCCCAGGTGATGACCGTGCGCGGGCTCATCACCGTGGAAATGTCGCCGGCCATGAAGCCGGCGCGCGTGAGATCGGCCAACGCCACCATCGCCGCGATGATCTCGCGGCCTTCCTTGGTGTCGTAGCCCTGGACCTTGGCGCCGACGATCTTGGTTTCCTCGTCATGCGGCAGATAGTTCAACGTCGTGACGACGTTCCAGCGGTCCATCTGGCCCTGGTTGATCTGCTGCGTGCCGTGATAGAGGCCGGTCGTATCGCCCAGGCCCACCGTGTTGGCGGTGGAGAACAGGCGGAACGCCTTGTGCGGGCGGATGACGCGGTTTTGATCCAGCAGCGTGAGCTTGCCGTCGACTTCCAGCACGCGCTGGATGACGAACATCACGTCGGCGCGGCCGGCGTCGTATTCGTCGAACACCAAGGCGACCGGATGCTGCAGCGCCCAGGGCAGCAGACCTTCGCGGAATTCGGTGATCTGCTTGCCGTCGCGCACGACGATCGCGTCGCGGCCGACCAGATCGATGCGGCTGACATGGCTGTCGAGATTGATGCGGATGCAGGGCCAGTTGAGGCGGGCGGCGACCTGCTCGATATGCGTCGACTTGCCCGTACCGTGATAGCCCTGGACCATCACGCGGCGGTTGAACGCGAACCCGGCCAGAATGGCGAGCGTGGTGTCGCGGTCGAAACGGTAATTGTTGTCGATATCCGGAACGTGGTCGGTCGGCGCCTTGCTGAAGGCCGGAACTTCGAGATCCGAATCGATGCCGAATGTCTGGCGGACCTTGACCTTGATGTCGGGCAGCTTCGAGGCGAGTTCGGCGGTATCGGCGACAGGGGCGGGCGCGAGGGCCATGATCGGGAAAACTCCGGCACTTTTTCGAACGAACGGGCCTGCCCGAACCGTCGTGCCGAAGAGCGAAATCCGGCCTCGCGCCGTTCTCTTTTCAGAGATCGGCCGCCGGTTTCGCCCCCTGTGCCTTCAGGATCGTGTAGGCCTGATTGATCGATTTTAGCCGCTCTTCGGCGGCTTTGTCGCCCCCGTTCGCGTCCGGATGGTGGCGTTTTACGAGTTCTTTGTATCGAGACTTTATCTCGGCGGGGCTGGCACTTACGTCGAGGTCGAGCAGCGCGTAAGCCTCCTCGACCGGGGCCGGGGGGCGTTTGCGCGGTTCCTGGGTGCTGGAACGGCGGGCCCGCCCTGCCCCGAAGCCCGGAATATCGCCCGATTCGAACCAGCGGCGCAGCGCCTCTTCCATCGCTTCGCGGTCCATGCGCTGGGCGCGTTTGGCCCCGGCCATGCCCAGGCCCAAGGGCCAGGTCGGGCGCCGTCCGATCGTATCGGCGCGCTTTTCCTGTTCCAGCGTGGCCGCGTCGGCCCCTTTGTAGAAATCCCAGCTCGCGTTGTATTCGCGGACATGTTCCAGGCAGAACCAGTAGTACTCGCCCAGCTGACTGCGGTCCTTGGGCGCCCGGTACTCCCCGTGATTGGCGCAGCCCGGCCGGTCGCACGGCCGTGGCGGAGCGTGCGGGTCGATTTGGGGCCGGTCATAAGGGCGTGCGCGAGTTCGGGCCATGAACGTCCAGTATGACGCTTCGGGCCCTCGCCCCACAAGCAATGCGCCGTAACCTTTGTCCCGTCCGAGAATCCCGAGGGAAAGTTTACGGAACCGGGTCAGAAGTGTATGATTATTCGTCGGTTTTCCCCGGAGCCAACATGGCCAGCGAGTATCGCCTTATCTTCTTCGACCAGAACGAGCTGTGCCGTGCGCTGATCGAATATAACCGTCAGCGTAGAACCCCATTTCCGCCTGGGAATTTGAAGAAGGTCGTGATCGATCGGCACACGCTGAACGTCACGATCCAGATCGACAAGGATGCGGGGCAGTCGGCGACCGTGGCGTTCGACCCGTCCTCGGTCGCGGCGGCGCTGATCGTCTATTGCCGCGAGCGCAAAATCCCGTTGCCCGCCAAATCGGCCAAGGAAATGCGGCTTGTCGCGGACCGGCTGTGCTTCCTGATCCGCATCAAGGGCACGCCGTCGGAAGCGGCGATCGCCGTCGAATACACCGGCAAGATCGTCGCGAACGAAGTCGCGGCTTAAAGCTTAGAATTTCGGCGGTTCGGATTTGTCGGGGATCTCGCCGAGCGCGGCGAGATTCAAAGAACAACCGCAAAATGGGCAATTGCTGCCCTTGGCGATTTCGACCGCCCGCGTCTCGGCCACGCCGCGCCCTTCGAGCTCGGCCACCAGTGCCGCGAATTGCTGCTGATGGGCGCTGCGCGTTTCGCAATCCGACAGCAACAGGCGCTGGCGCGGCACGTCCATGTCTTCGATGGTCAGGGCCGCAGCGGGCGCCATAACGGCCGGAACGGCGGCGAGGCCCAGAACGCTGCGCAGCAAATGACGGCGGGTGTTTTGCATCGTCTTTCTCCGTGGCGATCAGTTTAGCGCCGCGCATTGCCCTTGCCAAACGTCGCGCCACCCCCGAATTATTTCCGGTCATACGATTGAAACGCAACGGAATCTCCGTGTCTCGTCTGGTCTTTGTGATTGCACTGATGCTGCTGGCCGGTCCCGCCTGGGCGCTGGGCCCGGCCCTGGGCCCGATCCCCGGCACGCCCGGCGTGCCGCAAAGCGGCGCCCTGAATTTCACCGTGCGCAAATCAGGGGCCGATATCGGCGAATATTCGATGCGCTTCGCCGAGCGCGACGGCGCGCTGATCGTCGATATCGAAGCGAATATCCGCGTGCGCTTCGCCTTCGTGACCGTCTATCGCTACACCCAGCGTTCGCGCGAAACTTGGCGCGACGGCACGCTCGAAGCCCTGGAAAGCGATATCGACGACAACGGCACGCCCTTCAAAATCAGTGCGGCACGGCGCGACGGGCGTTTGTTCGTCGATGGGCACGCGGAGAAACTGGAACTCGCCCCCGGCACGCTGCCGCTCAGCTATTGGAATTATCGCCTGATGCGCGAAAGCCGCGCCTTCGATCTGCAATGGGGCTCGCTTGCCGATATCGAAGTCGTGGCGCGCGGGGCGGAGCCGCGCGCGGTCGGCGGGGCGGTGGTGCCCGCCCGGCGCTACAACATGAAGGGCTTCGAAATCCGGCGCGGCGAGCGCCAGGAAAAACCCTGGCTCGACGTCGATACCTGGTACGCACCCGACGGCCGCTTGATCGGCATGGCCTTCCATTATCGCGGGTTCGAGTTCGACTACATCTTGCAGTGAACCGCCGCCGCTCGATCGGCGTATCGACGCTATGACCCAAGGCCCCGTCTGGATCACCGGCGCCTCGTCCGG
>JAIUNH010000302.1 GCA_020161965.1 Pseudomonadota bacterium | reverse complement strand
GCCCAGGTTGACCACCGCGTAATCCTTGCGGTTGCCCGTGCGCTTGAAGGCGCCGCTCTTCTCGCCGACGAAAGGCCGGGCGATCACGCGGCCGATGCGATAGGGCTGCACCAGTTCGAACGCGATCTTGCAGACTTGGTAAAGCCGATCGAGGCCGAAATGTTTTTCATGCGCGGCGATCTGGAAAACCGAATCCGCCGACGTATAGACGATCGGCTTGCCGCTGCGGATATGTTCCTCGCCTAACTCGTCGAGGATCGTCGTGCCCGAAGCGTGGCAATCGCCGAGCAAGCCGGGCAAGCCCGCCTTCGCGATCAAGCCTTGCGTCAATTCGGGTGGAAAGCTCGGTACCGTATGCGGGAAATAGCCCCAGTCGAATTCGACCGGCGCGCCCGCGATTTCCCAATGGCCCGAGGGCGTGTCCTTGCCGTGCGAACGCTCGCGCGCCGCACCGTACAACCCTTCGGGTTCGGGCCCCGCATAGACGCCACCCGTCGCGCGCGCATGCGCGGCGTCCAACCCCAAGCGCACGAGATTGGGCACGTTGGGTGCTTGCGCTTTCTTGATACTGCCCCAGGTATCCGCACCCGCATCACCGAATTTCGCGGCGTCGGGGGCGGCACCGATCCCGAAAGAATCCATCACCAGAACGAAAGCGCGCGCCATCACATCCTCAAGGTTTCGCGCACGACCGGCGGGGTCGTCGGCGCGTCGCCAAGATTATACGCCGCGATCAGCGTGCGCGCCGCTTTTTCGGCCGAAGCTTCGTCCCGCGCATGGAGAATCGCGATCGGTTTGCCGGGGCCGATTTCCGCACCCGTGCCTGCGATATCGGTGAAGCCGACGGCGTGATCGATCGCCTGGGCGGGATCGACGCGCCCGCCGCCGAGTTCCAGCACCGCGATGCCGATTTCGCGCGTGTCGATCTTCGCGACGACGCCACGCGACGGCGCATAAACGGGCCGGATAATCGGCGCTGTCGGCAGATAGGAATCGATGCGTTCAAGAAAATCCTTCGGTCCGCCGAGGCCTGCGACCATGCGTGCGAAGCGTTCGGCCGCTTGGCCCGACGCCAACGCGGCTTCGATTTTCGTCTCGGCCTGGGCGCGCGGGGCGACACCCGACAGATCGAGCATCTCGACCGCCAGCGCCTTGGTGACGTCGTGCAAGCGCGCGTCGCGTTCGCCTTTGAGATACGCGACCGCCTCGCGCATCTCCAGCGCGTTGCCGGCGGTGCGACCCAGCGGGCGATCCATATCGGTCAGCAAGGCGCGCGTGCGAAGCCCGGCTCCGTTGGCGACTTCGACGATGCTTTGCGCCAGCGCCTTGGCGTCGTCGAACTTCGCCATGAATGCGCCGGAGCCGAATTTCACGTCCATCACCAGCGCATCGAGACCCGCCGCGAGTTTCTTCGACAGGATCGACGCGGTGATAAGGCCAAGCGATTCGACCGTGCCGGTCACATCGCGGATCGCGTAGAGGCGCTTGTCGGCGGGGGCAAGATCGGCGGTCTGGCCGATCACGGCGCAGCCCGCGTCGCGCACCACGCGGCGGAACAGTGCGAGGTCCGGCTTGGCCGAATAGCCGGGAATGCTTTCGAATTTGTCGAGCGTGCCGCCGGTATGGCCAAGGCCGCGCCCCGAAATCATCGGCACGAAGGCGCCGCACGCCGCGACCATCGGGGCCAGCATCAAGCTGACCTTGTCGCCCACGCCGCCCGTGGAATGTTTATCCACGATAGGCCCGGGAAGGTTTTCGCTTTTCCAGGACAGCACGTTGCCCGAATGCGTCATCGCGCGGGTCAGCGCGATGCGCTCGGCCGCATCCATGCCGTTGAGGAACAGCGCCATGGCGAGCGCCCCGACTTGCGCATCGGCCAAACCCTTGCCGTCGGCGATGCCCTTCACGAGGAATTCGATTTCGGCATCGGACAAGCGGCCGCCGTCGCGCTTCTTGCGGATCAGTTCCTGCGGCAGCATGTCAGTAGCCTTTACCGGGTGTCGGGGCCGCAGCACCTTCGAGTTCGGCGAGCAACGCGTCCAGCAATCCCGACGCGCCGAAGCGGAACGTGGCGGGTGTGGCCCAATCGGGGCCGCGCATTTCGTCGGCGAAGGCGAGATACGTCGCGGCATCGGCGAGCGTGCGCACGCCGCCGGAGATTTTCACGCCCACGTCGCGATAGGGATTGCGGGCCGACGCTTCGAGCAGCACGCGCGCCGCGTCGGGCGTGGCGCCGATCTCGATCTTGCCGGTCGAGGTTTTGAGGAAATCGGCCCCCGCTTCGACAATCTCGCCGCAAGCGCGGTCGAGCTTATCGAGGGCGGGGAAGGCACCACTTTCGACGATGACCTTCAGCGTGGCCTTGCCGCACGCCTCGCGCACGCGCGCGACCACGGTCACGGCGGGGACCTTCTCCCCGCGCAGCCAGCGTTTATAGGGGAAGACGAGATCGATCTCGTCGGCACCGTCTTCCAGTGCCTTATTGGTCATCGCAACGACATCGGCCGCCGGTTCCATGCCGCCCGGGAAATTCACCACGGTCGCGATCTTCACGCCCGATCCCGTCAGTGCGGCTTTCGCTTGGGCGACGAATTTCGGCCACAGGCACACGGCAGCGACGTTGCCATGCTTGGTTCGCGCGCGTGCGCAAAGCTTGTCGATCGCGGCCGCGTCGTCGCCGTCGTTGAGGCTCGTTAAATCGAGACAGGCGAGGGCGCGGCGCGCGAGGTCGCTCATGCGCGCACCAGATCGGGCAAGGCGGCCGGGATCAAACGATCGAGCTTCTCGGCGCAGAGCTTCGCGATGCGCTGCGTATGATCATGCGACAGATGCTGGTTGCTGCGCATGCCGGCCGCGAGATTGGTGACGGCGCTGATCGTGGCGACGCGCAACCCGCAATGGCGCGCGACGATCACCTCCGGTACGGTCGACATGCCGACGATATCCGCCCCCAGGCCGCGTAGTGCACGGATCTCGGCCGGCGTTTCGAAATTGGGGCCGAGATACCAGGCGTAAATGCCTTCGGGCAATGCGATGCTGAGTTTCGCGGCCTGCGCCTTCAGCACGGCGCGAAGCTTCGGGTCGTAGGCGTCGGTCATCGCCACGAAGCGCGGGCCCCATTCGTCGTCGTTGGGGCCTTGCAGCGGCGACCAGCCGGCCCAGGAGATATGGTCCTCGATCAGCAGCAGCGAGCCTTCGTCGCTCGACGGATGGAACGAACCCGCCGCGTTGGTCAGCAGCAGTTTTTCGACGCCGAGCGATTTGAGCGCGCGGATCGGCGTTTTGATCTGCGACGCGTCGGCCCCTTCGTACACATGCGCCCGACCTTGCAGCACGATCGCGTCGACGCCCGCGATCTTCCCGGCGATCAAGCGGCTGGAATGGCCTTGCACCTTGCTGACCGGAAAGCCGGGAATGTCGGCATAAGGCAGCATGCGCGCATCGGCGATCGTCTCGGCGATGCCGCCAAGGCCCGAACCCAACACGATGGCGATCTTGGGCGTGAGGCCCTTCAGCAACGGGCGGATCGCGTCGGCGGCTTGATGCGGGGTCGCAGGCGACAAACTCACTTCTCCTTGGCGTAGGGAATGCCGCTGGCTTTGGGCGCCACGGCTTTGCCGACGAAGCCTGCGAGCAGCAGCACCGTCAGCAAATAGGGCAAGGCTTGGATCGCCTGCACGGGCACCACGCCGACGATCGGCAAGGCGACACCTTGCAGGCGACCTTGCAACGCATCGGCGAAGGCGAACAGCAAGCAGGCGAGAACGGCGGGAACGGGCATCCATTTGCCGAAGATGAGGGCCGCGAGGGCCAAGAACCCGCGCCCGGCCGTCATCTCGCGCTGGAAGGCCGATGCCATCGCGGTGGCGAGATAGCTGCCAGCCACGCCGCACAACACGCCAGTACAAATCAAGGCGCGATAGCGCAGCCACGCGACCGATATCCCGGCCGTGTCGACCGCGTGCGGGTTTTCGCCCACGGCGCGCAACCGCAGGCCGAAGCGCGTTTTGAAGATGACGAACGACACCAGCGGCACGATCGCGACGGTGAGATACACCAGCGCGTTGTGGCCGGAGATGAGGCGCGCATAGATCGGTCCGATGATCGGCACTTGGCCGATCGTCTCGGCGAACGGCAACACGATGGGCGCGAATCTGGCAGCACCCGACAGCGTGGGCGTCTGGCCGCCTTCGCGGAACCAGGCGAAGGCAAGTACGGCGGTGAGGCCCACGGCCAGCACGTTCAGCGCCATGCCTGAGACGACCTGGTTGCCACGATGGGTGATGCAGGCGAAAGCATGGATCAGCGAGAACGCGATGGCGACGGCGATCGCCGCGATCAGGCCGATCCAGGCGGAGCCCGACAACGCCGCGACCGTGCCGGCGGCGAAAGCGGCGGCGAGCATTTTGCCTTCCAGGCCGATATCGACCACGCCCGCGCGTTCGGCGAACAAACCAGCCAGCGCGCACAAGATCAGCGGGATCGACAGGCGCACGGTCGAGGCGAGCAGCGAGACGAGTTGAACGAAATCGTCCATGTCAGGCCGCCTTGCGCCGCGCGAATAGCGACGCGATCCAAGGACGGAACATGTTCTCCAGCGCGCCGCAGAACAGGATGATCAGGCCTTGGATGACGACAACCATCTCGCGGCTGATCGCGCGCATCTCGAAGGCAAGCTCGGCGCCGCCCTGATAAAGCGCGCCGAACAGCAGCGCCGCCAAGCATACGCCTAGCGGATGGTTGCGGCCCATCAGCGCCACGGCGATGCCCACGAAGCCGAATCCGCCCGTGAAGGCGACGAGCAGGCGTTGATGGGCACCCATGATCTCGTTCACACCCATCAGGCCCGCGAGTGCCCCCGAAATCGCCATCGCGACGATGATGGTCTTCGCCGGGTCGATGCCGGCATAGCGCGCGGCTTGCTCGTTCTGGCCGACGACGCGCAAGGCGTAGCCCGCGCGCGTGCGCCAGATATAGACGTAGACGAGGAACGCGGCGGCGAGCGCGTGGGCTTCGGCATTCTGGACGAGCGCGGCGCCCTGATCGGCAGCGCCGAACTGTATGACCTGCGGCCCTCGCCGCCGCTGACCCCCACCACCGGTACGCTGGGCGTGATGATCGGCTTTCCCGCGCTGTGGGGCCAGGGCTACGGGCGCGAGGCGGTTTCAGCGCTGCTGGCGTGGGCCTTCGCGGGCCGACAGGTGCCGCTGCGGCGGGTGCGCCTGACCACCTTCGCCCACAACCGCCGCGCCCAGCGGGCTTTCGCCGCCTGCGGC
>JAIUNH010000301.1 GCA_020161965.1 Pseudomonadota bacterium | reverse complement strand
GGGCGGGGCTGCTCACGACCGTGATCGCGCTCGAACCGGGCGACGAAGCGGTCGTGCCGGCACCGAGCTTTCCGCGCTACGCGCTATCGACGAAACTCGCCGCCGCCAAGCCGGTACGCGCGCGCATCGACAAAGACGGTGCTTGCGATGTCGATGCGACGCTACGTTCGATCGGCAACCGCACGAAACTCGTCGTCGCCTGCACGCCCAACCCGCCCTCCGGCGGGATGATGACCGAAGAAGCGCTGAAAGCGCTGATCAACGGCGTGCCCGAAAACGTGCTGCTGCTGCTCGACGAAGCCTATGCCGAATTCGGCCATCACGCGGGCGGGCCCGACGCGCTGAAGCTACTGCGCAAGCGCAAAGGCCCGTGGATTTCCACGCGCACCTTCTCCAAGGCTTATGGCCTCGCGGCGATGCGCGTCGGATACGCGATTTGCGGCGATGCGAGCGTGGCCGAAGCGTTGCGCCGTTGCCGTCTGCAATACAACGTGCCCACGCCCAGCCAAGCGGCGGCGGTCGCGGCCCTCGCCGATCAAGCGCATCTCAAAGCCTCGCTCGACAAGATCGCGGTCGAGCGCAAGCGCCTAACCGAAGGCTTGGCGACGCTGGGTCTCAAGACTTGGCCGTCCACCGGCAATTTCGTATCGATCACGTTGAACGGCCCGTCCGCGCCGATGATGACGGCGTTGGCGAAGGAAGGAATCCTGGTTCGCGATTGGCGCGACCCGGATTACATGAACGAGCTGCGCATCGGTGTCGGCACGGCCGAAGATACCGACGCGGTGCTCGCCGCCCTCGCCCGCTTGCTCGAAGGTGCGGCATGAGCGCGCCACGCGGTTCCGCGATCCTCGCCGCCCTGAAAACGGCCGGCATCGAGTTCGTCGTCGCCTTGCCCGACATCGTGACGAGCGACGGCTTGCTATGGCCGCTCGCGCGCCAGAACGACATCCGCTTGGTGCGTATCTGCAAGGAAGACGAAGGGATCGGCATCTGTGCGGGCCTTGGCTTCGCCGGCAAGCGCTCCATCCTGATGATGCAACAGACCGGCTTGATGGATTCCGTCAACGCACTGCGCGCCGTCGGCGTCGAATACGAACAGCCGATCGCCATGTTGGTCGGGCTTCAGGGCAAGGAGCCGGGCGTGCTGCCGTCGAAATCCGGCAAGGTTTCGGTCAGTGCGATCGAGCCCATTCTCGATGCGCTGGGCGTCGATCACGTGTTGGTCGAAACGCAGGATGACGAAGCCAAGATCGCGCCGGCATTCGAACGCGCGTTCAAAACTTCACGGCCGGTTTGCGTGCTGATCGGCACGCCGCCGCTGGCCGACGGAGCCACGAAATGATGCGCCGTGACGAATGCCTCGCCCTTCTGGCCAAACGCGTGCGCGACGAAGCGATCGTCGCGACCTATCAAGCCGCGTTCGATTGGATGCGCTTGGCCCCGCGCGATTTGAACTACGTGTCGATCGGCGCGATGGGTATCGCGTCCTCGCACGGGCTGGGCCTTGCGCTGGGACGCCCCGACAAGCGCGTGATCGTTCTCGACGGCGACGGCAGCTTGATGATGAATCTGGGCTCGCTCGCCACCGTGGCGGACGCGAACCCGACGAACTTCGTGCATCTCGTTTGCGTCAATGGCGTCTACGAAGCCAATGGCAGCCATCCGCTGCCCTCGGCCGCGAAGGTCGATTTCGCCGCGATCGCCAAGGGTGCGGGTATTGCCAATACCGGCACGATCGAAACGCTGGCGGAATTCGAAGCCGAGCTCGACACGATCCTGACCGGCGAAGGGCCGATCTTCCGCGCGCTGATGGTCACCGCCGGTGCCCCCAGCAAGCAGGACTACGCCTTCATCCATGGCGCCGAAACGCGCGAACGCTTCAAGGCGGCGTTTACGCGTTAGCGGTCGTCTTCGCTTCGTCCAGCAGCCATTTGCGGAACGCCGCGATCTTCGGCTTGTCCAACATGCGCGCGGGACAGACGAAGTAATAGTCGTAGCCGCTGGGCACGCTGATATCGAAGGGCTTCACCAAGCGCCCGGCCTTCAGATCGTCGATCACCAACGGCCCGCGCCCCAGCGCCACACCAAGGCCTTCGATCGCGCCCTGGATCGACATATTCGATTGGCCGAAGCGTCTTCCCTTCGCAAGGTCGATGCCGGTCACGCCAGCCGCTTCCAGCCACGTCGCCCAGCTCGGCTCGCGCCCGCCCAAGCGCAGGATGTCGTCGTGCAACAAGGGCACACGCGCCAGATCGGCGGGTTTGCGCAACGCCTTGGGCCCTTGCATCAGCTTGGGCGCGCAGACGGGGAACATTTCCTCGCCCAGGATCTTCTCGACATGCAGGCCAGGGTAATGGCCCAAGCCATAGCGGATCGCGACATCGGCCTCGTTCGCCGAGAAATCCGCCATCTGCCCCGAGGTGGCGATTTCAAGTTCGATCTGCGGATGAAGCTCATCGAAGCGGATCAAGCGCGGGAACAGCCATTTGACCGCGAACCCCGCCAGCGTCGAGACGACCAGACGCGGTCCGGTATCGGCGCGCGTCAATTCGCGGATCGTGCGCGCGACGATTCCAAGCCCTTCGCGGACGGAGACGGCCAGCGCCTCCCCCTTCACAGTCAGGACAATTCGTCGCGGTTCGCGGTGGAACAGCTCGAAACCGAGGTGATCCTCGAGCCCGTGCACCTGATGGCTGATGGCGCTTTGGGTCAGGCCAAGCTCTTCCGCCGCCAGCGTAAAGCTCTTGAGCCGGGCGGCCGCCTCGAAGGCGCGCAGGGCGGCGATGGGCGGCAAATGAAGCAGGGGCGAGCCGGACATGAATAACACTCAATTGTAGACAGGGGGAATCCGCGAGATAGTCTTACGGATTGGGTATGCAAGAAGCATCCCACATGAACGATTTCGATGGAAGAGCCCTGATGGCCTACGCGAAAGTCAACACGATCTCCCGCGACGACATCCCCGTGATCGACGTCGCCGCCCTTGCCAGCGACGATCCGGCCGTGATCGCCGAAACCGGCAAGGCAATGCGCGAAGCAGCCGAGCGTATCGGCTTCTTCTACATTTCCAATCACGGCGTGCCGCAAGAGATCGTCGACGGCGCCTTCGCCGCCAGCAAGGCGTTCTTCGCGCAAGACGAAGCGACCAAGCGCACCGCCCAGATCAATGATCGCCATCGCGGGTTCCTGGCCGTCGGACAGGCAAAAATGTATGCCGGCGCCAAGATCGACCTGAAGGAAAGCTTCCTCTGGGGGCTCGAACTCGACGCGAAGGACCCGGACGTCGCCGCCGGCAAACCGCTGATGGGGCCGAATAACTGGCCCACCGCGCCTGCGCATCTGCGCCAGGCGTTCTATGATTATTATCTCGGCATTTGCGCCTGCGGGCAGCGTTTGCTGAAGGGCCTCGCGTCTAGCCTCGGCCGCGACCCCAAATTCTTCGAAAGCGCCTTTAACAAGCCCTTGGCGCGCGGCTCGGCGATCTACTACCCGCCCCAGCCGCCGGATATGGGCGAGCTGCAATTCGGCGTGGCACCGCACACCGATTACGGCGGATTAACGCTGTTGGCGCAGGACATGGTCGGCGGGTTGCAGGTGCTGGCCGCGGACGGGCGCTGGGTGACCGCGCATCCGATCCCGGGCACGCTGGTGATCAATGTCGGCGATCTCATGCATCGCTGGACGAATGGGCGCTTCTCGTCGAACCCGCATCGCGTGGTCAACGCCTCGGGCCGCGAGCGCTATTCGATCGCGGTGTTCTTCGACCCGCATCCCGACACGGTGGTCGATCCGCGCGATCTGCTCGACGACAAGGATCAGGCGAAATACCCGGCGATCACTTGCGGCGAGTACATCGTTCAGCGCTTCGACAAGGCGTTCAAATACCGCCAGGGCGCGTCGTAAGCCAAGTCTCCACCCACTCGGCGTAGGAGCGTTCGCAGCGCAGGATCCAGCCATTGGGTCCGCGCGACAGCAGCACGGAGATTTCGCCCAGGCGCGTGCGCCCGGCGAAATCTTCCGGCAACTTGGCGAAATCGAGCGCGATTCCCTGCGCCAATATATTATCTGTTAATTCAAATGATTGATAGGCGTCGCTAACGTCGATTGCGAGCGTTCCGTCGGGCGCTTTTCCGGCGATCAACCATTGATCCGGGGCGACCGGAATGGCGCCGGGGCCGGGCTTCGCGCCGAGGATCAGGGTCAGGATTTCAGCCACGCTGGCGCCCTCCGCTCAGGTCATAGAACGCGGGCTTGACCACGACCGCTCCCACCACGCCGCCCGGCAGCGACACGGTTACGGTTTGGCCCATCAGCGCCCGGCCATTTTCCAGCAGCCCCATCGCCAGCGATCGTCCCAACGCGCCGCTATGGCAGGACGCGGTGACATAGCCCCGCCCCCGCGCTTCGTCCGACCGCAAGATCGCCGCGCCTTCAGGCAGCACGAAATCCGGATCGCGGGCCAACAGCCCGACAAGCTGCGGCCGGGGTGCGGTATCCGCCCGATCACGCAGCAAGGCCGCCTTGCCGACGAAGTCGGGCTTGGCGACGTGAACGGCGAAGCCAAGGCCCAAATCGTCGGGGCCCGCGATGCCGTCGCCTTCGTGCCCGACGGATATGAAGCCCTTCTCGATGCGCAGCACGTGATTGGCCTCGGAGCCGACAGGCACCGCACCGGTCGCGATGATCCGATCCCACAAGGCGGGAGCGGCCGAATTGGGCAGCAAGATTTCGAACGAGAGTTCACCGGTGAAACCCGCCCGCGCGATCAAGCAACGCCGGCCGAGCAGATCGATTTCGGCGATCCCCATAAAGCCGAGATCGCCCGGCGGCGCGATGCCCGCCTTCGCCAAGACTTCGCGCGCTTGCGGCCCGCAGACGACGATATCGGCCCATTGCTCGGTGACGGGAACGACATGCACACGCAGATCGGGACGCAAGATCTGGCGGCAATATTCGAAGCGCTGCAACGACGCATCGGCATTGCCGGTCGTCGTGGTGGCGAAATAGCGCTCGGGCGACAGGCGGAACACGATTCCGTCGTCGAACAAGCGCCCATCCTCATGAAGTTGGAGCGCATAACGCCCACGTCCCGGCGCCAAATCCGACAGCCTTGTCGCGTAGACGAAATCGAGGAAGGCCGCGGCATCGCGGCCGATCACCTCGAACTTGCCCAAGGGCGATGAATCGTAGACGCCACTGGCGTTACGCACGGCGAAGCATTCGCGCGCGCAGGCGGCGTCGAGGTTCTCGCCGTTCTGCGGGTAATAGCCGGGCCGGCGCCAATTGGCGCCGCTT
>JAIUNH010000300.1 GCA_020161965.1 Pseudomonadota bacterium | reverse complement strand
GGGCCAGGGTGCGGATATCGTGCACTTCCAGTACGCCTACGATCTACCGGCCGAACTCTGGGGCGGAGACACCTGGACCGACTTCAACGCCGCAGAAGGCGACACAGTCAATGTCGCCAATCTCGGTCAAGGCCCAGCCGAAGGCGGCAGCCTCGGCCAGCTCAACACGCGGGGCTGAGGCGTCCCTCCGCCTCGTCGAGGAACCGGGCGACGTCGATCGGCGAGGCCAGTTCGACGCGCCGCCCGGCAAGTCCGTCGCCGAGCCTCACGCGAAGCCGCCTCGGCCGGCGCCCAAGAAAGCCTCGGGACGATCCGATCGTCGCTAGCGGCTTTCGCCCTGTATCGGACATTGCGCAATGGCGGCGTTGCCGAAAGTGCTGCTACGCGCTCGCGCGGCGCGTGATCGTGAAACCGACATCCTGAACGCGCGGCACGTCGGCTTCCCCGCGCATACGGCGCAACAGCGTTTGCGCCGCCAAACTTCCCATACTGTAGCGATCGACGCTGACGGTCGTCAGCGCCGGCACGATGATCGACGCGAAATCGAGATCACCGAAACCGGCGAAAGCGAGGTCCTCCGGCACGCGCAAGCCCCGGCGATGACATTCCTGGACCGCGGCGATGGCGAAAGTATCGCTGGCGCAGAAGATCGCGTCCGTATCCGGCTGCAGTTCCATGATTTCGCGCAAGCCATCGGCGGCGTAAGACGCGCGCAACGGCCCGATCACATCGACGGGCTTGCGGCCAAGTTCGGCCATCGCGGCGCGATAGCCCAATGTGCGGCGCGTCGCTCGATCGTTGCCGTGCGATACCGCCCCCATGAAGGCGATGCGCTTGTAGCCGCATTCGGCCAGGAAATGCGTCATGCGCCGCGCCGCCTCGTGGTTCGATATCCCGACGACGCAGTCGATCGGCTCCTTGCCGAAGATCTCGCTGATCTCGACGACCGGCAGGCCGCGCGTGCGCAACGTCTCGCGCATACTGTCGGATTCCGAAAACGCCTGCAGCACCATGCCCGCCGGCTGCCAGCCCAGCATGTTCATCACCTGCCGGCCTTCGTGATCGCCCGACAACTCGCCGGGACTGACCAGCAGCTGGTAGTCGCTGGTTGAGAACACGTCCGACATGCCCTGGACCTGTTCGGCGATGCCGAAATTGATGATCGGCGGCGCGACCGTGCCCACGATACGGCTGGCGGCGCGCGAAAAGCTGCTGGCGAGACGGTTGAGCACGAAGCCCATTTCGTCGATCACCTGCAACACGCGCGCGCGCGTCTCGACCGACACGAGTTCGGGTTTATTGATCACGCGCGAAACGGTGATCGGCGAGACGCCCGCGCGTTTTGCGATATCGTAAAGACTGAAGGTCCCGGACGCACCGCGCGCCGCAGATTTACCCGTCCGATTGTTATTCGCGTCGGCCATGAACCCGTCCAGAATCGCCGGAGATCATTATAGGCGGAAGCCGAGGAATTCGCGCAGTTCCGCCGTGGCCGGCGTATCGAGGACTTGTTTTGTCGGACCGATCTCGCCGATCCGGCCCTTATGCAGGAACGCGACCCGGCGGGAGGCCGCCCGCGCGAAGTCGATCTCGTGGGTGACCAGGATCATCGTCACCCCTTCCGCCGCCAACAGCGTCAGCACGTTCTGGACCTCGCGGACCATTTCGGGGTCGAGCGCGGAGGTCACCTCGTCGAGCAGCAGCAGGCGCGGCTGGAGGGCGAGCGAACGGGCGATCGCGACGCGCTGCATCTGCCCGCCCGACAATGCGCGCGGATAGGCGCCCGCCTTGTCCGCGATGCCGACCTTTTCGAGCATGGCGTGCGCGATCTCGCGCGCTTCGGCCTTCGCCATGCCGCGCACCTTGCGCAAGGCCAGCGTCACGTTGCCTTCGACCGACAGATGCGGAAACAGGTTGAAGCTCTGAAACACCATGCCAATGCGCTCGCGCAAATCGCGTTTGCGCGCCGCGTCGCCAATGCCGATTCCGTCGACGACGATGCGCCCGCCATCGGCCGTGTCGAGCCCGCCGATGCAGCGCAGAAGCGAGCTTTTGCCCGAACCCGATCGGCCGATCAGCGCCAGCACTTCGCCCGCTTCGACATCGAGATCGATGCCGGCGAGAACTTCGTTGCCGCCGATCCGCCGGCGCAGGGCTTGGATTTCAAGCAACGCCATGGAGCCGCCGTTCGAGATAGACGCTGAAGCGCGACAGCGGCAGGCAGATCAGGAAATACAGCACCGCGCAGATGCCGTAGACGATGAAGGGCTGGAAGGTGACGTTGTTGATTGTCTGGGCGATGCGCATGATCTCCGCGAAGCCGATCACCGACAGCAGCGACGTCGCCTTGACGATCTGGACGAGGAACCCGACCGTCGCAGGCAGCGAGACCAGCAAGGCTTGCGGCAGGATGACGTAAAGATATTTCTGGAAATGGCTGAGGCCCAGCACCTCCGCCGCTTCCCATTGCGTGGTCGGCACGCCCTCGATGCAGCCGCGCCAGATTTCGCCCAGGAACGCGCTGGTATAAAGGGTGAGTGCGATCGCCGCCGAGCTCCACGCGTCGAGCCTTATGCCGACGAAGGTGAGCCCGAAATAGATCACCAACAACTGGATCAGGAACGGCGTGCCTTGGAGCAAATTGATGTAGCCGATCATGGCGTAACGCAACGCCGCGATACGCGACACGCGCGCCAAGGCGACCGCCAACCCGACCAACCCGCCGGCGACGAACGCGAATAGCGACAAAAGGATCGTCCACTGCGCGGCGCGCAGCAGCGAGATCACGTCGAGCCAGGCGAATTCGCGGAACATCGCCCTACCCCTTGATCATCTTGAGATGGGCGTAGATGAAACGCCGGGAGATCGCGTAGAGGATCGCCTTGGCCGTCAAGCTCAAAGCCAGGTAGATGGCGAGCACGGCCAAATAGATCTCGAAGCTGCGGAAGGTGCGCGACTGGATGGAACTGGCCACGGCCGTGAGTTCCTCCGCACTGATCGTCGAGACGACGCTGGTGCCGAGCAACAGCACGATGAACTGGCTGGACAAGGCCGGGAACGAGATCACCAGCGCCGGCCGCAGCAGAATCAGAAGATAGATCTTAAGATCGGTAAGCCCCAACGATCGTCCCGCATCGACCAGTCCGGCCGGAACGCCGAGCAGGCCGGAACGGATGATCTCGATCGTATAGGCGCCCAGATTGATGCCCAGCGCCCAGACGGCGGCGGTGTTGGGCGACAGCGGCAGGCCGATGCTCGGCAAACCGAAATAGACGAAGAAGAGTTGGACGAGCAGCGGCGTGTTGCGAAACACCTCGACATAGCCGCGCACGATCGCGATGCCCCAGCGCGGCCCGAAGCGCAGCACATAGGCGCCCAGGATGCCGATCAGCAAGCCGCTCGCCATCGTGATGATCGAGAGACGAATCGTCAGCAGCACGCCGTCGAACAGCAGCGGCCAATTGGCGAATACGGCATCGAATTGGAAGGTGTAGTCCAACGCCTCGCCTTCCCCTTATCGCCGAGATCCGGGTGCGCGGTCGCCCGCGCACCCGGCCGGTCGCTTAGAACACCGGCAGTTCCGGCAGTTCCTGGTTCATATACTTCGTGCGCAGGGCTTGCAGTTCGCCCGTGTTCTTCATGAAGTAGATCGTGGTGTTGAGCCATTGCAACAGGTCCGTCTGGCCCTTGCGGATGCCGACACCCTGATGGAACGAGCGCAAGGTGATCTTGTTCTCGTAATCCTTGCCGGGCTGGCGCTGGTTCATCTGCTGCGACACCAAGCTGCCGGTGCCGACGACTTCGGCCTGGCCCGACAGCATCGCCTGAATTGCGGCGGATTCGTCGTCGTAGCGCATGATGTTGATGCCGGCGATGTTCGCGTCCGTCAGGATCGTGTCCTGAATCGTGCCGCGCGGCACCGAAACGCGCTTGCCCGCCAAATCCTTCAGCGTCTTCACTTCGGTCGCCTTGGGCGCGACCAGAACGCTCGCTTCGAAGCTGTAGGGGATCGAGAACCAGATCTGCTTGGCGCGTTCCGGCGTAATCGAGAACAGCGAGATCACCATATCGACGCGGTTCGAGATCAGGAACGGAATGCGGTTCTGCGTCGTCACCGGCACCAATTCGACCGGCACGCCCATATGCTTGGCGAGCACGCGCGCCATATCCGGTTCATGCCCTTCGGGCGAACCGTCGGCACCCATGCGCCCATAGGGCGGCGTGGTGACGTCGACCGCGACGATCAGCTTGCCGCGCTTGACGATGTCGTCGATGGTCTGCGCCGACGCGGGCGTCACGGCGACGAGCGCCACCGCCAACGCGGCCAGCGACGCCTTCAAACTTCCGAGAAACGTCATCACTTCCTCCCTCTCTTCTCCAGCAGGCCTTTCGCGGCCCGTGCGATATCGGCTTCCATCAACCCGTACTTCTCCTGAAGGCCGGGCACGGAGCCGCATTCGATGAATTTGTCGGGCAGACCGATGCGTGCCATCGGCCGCGTCAGCCCGGCGTCGAACAACGCTTCGGCGACGAGCGAAGCGAGTCCGCCCGACACCACGTGATTCTCCGCCGTCACCACGCAGCGCGCGGCGGCGGCGAATTCGGCCACCGCTGCGGCGTCGAACGGCTTCAGGAACGGCACGTGCAGCACGCCCGCCGCGATCCCCTGCGCCTGCAGCGCGTTGGCGGCCGCTAGCGCTCGCTGGGTCATGAAGCCGGTCGAAATGATCGCGACATCGGCCCCCTGGCGCAAAGCCGTCGCCTTGCCGTGGCGCAGCTTGTAGGTCGCGGGATCGAGCACGACGGGCACGAGGCCGCGCAGCAAGCGCACATAGAACGGTCCGTCGGTCGCCAATGCGACGTCCACCGCCTGGGCAAGGTCGGTCGCGTCGCACGGATCGATCACCGTCAGGCCCGGGATCAGGCGCATCAAGCCCGTATCCTCGATCGCCTGATGCGTGCCGCCATAGCCGGTGGTCAGGCCCGGCAGACCGGCGAAGATCTTCACGTTGAGATGCGAATGCGCGCACGCGATCGCCACGAAATCATAGGCACGGCGCGTGGCGAACACGCCATAGGTCGTGCAGAACGGCACGCGGCCGATCTTCGCCATGCCGGCCGACATGGCGATCAAGTTCTGCTCCGCCATACCGACATTGTAGAAACGCGACGGATACGCCGTCGCGAACGGCATGATATCGGTGTATTTGCCGAGATCGGCGGTGAGCCCGACGATACGATCGTCCCGCGCGGCGGCGGCGGCCAGCGCCTTGCCGAACGGCGCCTCGACGGTGGCACCTTC
>JAIUNH010000299.1 GCA_020161965.1 Pseudomonadota bacterium | reverse complement strand
GCTGCTCCCGGCGCCGCGCAGCTCCGCGACGGTGCCGCGCGCCGCGACCCGCCCGTGCGCGAGCACCACCAGCCGGTCGCAGAGCCGCTCGACGAGGTCGAGCTGGTGGCTGGAGAAGAGCACCGGCGCCCCCTCCCGGGTGCGTTCCCGCAGCAGGCCGACCATCGCGTCGACGGCCATCGGGTCGAGCCCGGAGAACGGCTCGTCGAGGACGAGCGCCTGCGGTCCGCCGAGCAGCGCCGCGATGATGGAGGCCTTGTCGTAGAGATAGCGTTTGGGCCGGTCCTTGCCGAAGGTCAGCTCGCAATCGAGCGCATCGCGGTTCACGCGGAATTTGACCGGCGGCACGGTGGGTGTGGCTTGGCCGCGCTTGCGATCGTAGGTGACGAGCGCTTCGCGCACGTCGCGCCACGAAAACAGCACGAACCGATACTCGCTCGCCATCGCCCCTCGCCTCGAATCACACCGGAACCCCGGCAAATCGAGCGTTACCCGATAACCCGGCCGCCCGCAAGGCGGGCGACCGGATCGGGAACGTTACTCGGCGGAGGGGGCCGCCGGCGCCGCGGGGGCGGCCTTGCGGAAGCGGCGGGAAATCCCCCGCATCACCACGTAGAAAACCGGCGTGAGGAACAACCCGAAGATCGTCACCCCGATCATGCCCGAGAACACGGCCGTGCCCAGCGACTGGCGCATTTCCGCACCCGGGCCGGTCGACAGCACCAGCGGCACCACGCCCAGAATGAAGGCCAAGGCCGTCATCAGGATGGGCCGCAGACGCAGACGGCAGGCTTCGACGACCGCCGCATGCGGGTCCTTGCCCTCGCCTTCCAGCTGGCGCGCGAATTCGACGATCAAAATCGCGTTCTTGGCCGCAAGGCCGACGAGCACGATCAGACCGACCTGCACCAGGATGTTGTTGTCGAGGCCCCGGATCATCACGCCGATCAGCGCCGACAGCACCGACATCGGCACGATCAGCACGATGGCGAGCGGCAAGCCCCAGCTTTCGTACTGGGCGGCCAGCGCCAGGAACACGAACACGACGGCCAGCGCGAAGATGTACATCGCGGTGTTGCCGACGATCTTTTCCTGATACGCGAGCTCGGTCCATTCGAAGCCGATGCCGGCCGGCAAATGTTGCGCCGCCGCCTGTTCGATCGCCGCGATGGCTTGGCCGGAGGAAATGCCGGCCGCCGTCGCTTGGATCGGGATCGACACATAAGCGTTGTAGCGCTGGACGAGATCGGGGCCGGCGGAGTCCTTGATCTCCACCAGCGTGCCCAGCGGCACGAGATCGCCGGTCGCCGAGCGCACCTTCAAACGCGCGATATCCTCGCGGTCCACGCGTTGCGAACGGTCCGCCTGGGCGCGCACCTGATAGACGCGGCCGAAGGCGTTGAAGTCGTTCACGTAGGCGGTGCCGAGATTGTATTGCAGCGTCTCGAAGATGTTGCCGATCGGCACGTTCAGCATCTGCGCCTTGGTGCGGTCGATCTCGAGATAGATCTGCGGCGTGCCGGCGGAGAACGTGGTGAAGATGCCCGCGAGGCCGGGCACGCGATAAAGCTGCCCGATGAATTCCTGCGCGGCCGCCAGCACGCGGCGCGAATCGTTGCCGGTGCGGTCCTGCAGCTGCAGCTTCAAACCGCCCAGCGAGCCGATACCCGGCACGGCGGGCGGCGGCACCGCGATGACGAACGCCTCCTGGATCTGCTGAAGCCGCCCGAACAACTGCCCGACGATCGACATGGCCGACTGGCCCTTCGCGACGCGATCGGCGAAGGGTTCGAGGCCCGCGAACACGACGGCACCGTTCGACGCGTTCGTGACGGTCGCACCCGAGAAGCCCGCGAATGCGATCGCGTCCTTCACGCCCGGCGTCGACTTCACGATCTCGCTCGCCCGGCGGACGACTTCGTCGGTCCGCTCCAGCGACGCGCCATCGGGCAGCTGGATCGCGACGATCGCGTAACCGCGATCGAGCAGCGGGATGAAGCCGCGCGGCACCAAACCGCCGACATAGACGGTCAGCGCCGCCAATCCCGCATAGACGCCCAGCATCAGGATCTTGCGGCGCGCGACCCAGCCCGCCGAACGGGCGTAACCGCTGCCCATCTTGTCGAAGCCGCGGTTGAACACGCGCGCGAATCCAGCCCCCAAACGGCCGATCGGCCCCGTGGGAACGTGATGCGGATCGTGCTTCTTGAGCAGCATCGCGGCCAAAGCCGGCGACAGCGTCAAAGAATTGAACGCCGACAGGATCGTCGCCACCGCGATGGTGACCGCGAACTGCCGGTAGAAGGCGCCTTGGAGGCCCGGCACGAAGGCCGTCGGGATGAACACGGCGGCCAGCACGACCGCGATGGCGATGACGGCCGTGCCGACCTCGTCCATCGTTTCGTGCGCGGCGTCGCGCGGGGTCATGCCGTTGGCGATGTTGCGCTCGACGTTCTCGACCACGACGATCGCGTCGTCGACGACGATGCCGATCGCCAGCACCATCCCGAACAGCGTCAGCACGTTCAGATGGAAGCCGAAGGCGAGCATCACGGCGAAAGTGCCGATCAGCGAGACCGGGATCGCCAGGATCGGGATGATCGCGGCGCGCCAGGATTGCAGGAAGATCAGCACGACCAGCGCCACCAGGGCGATCGCCTCGAACAGGGTCTTGTAGACCTCGTTGATCGATTCCTGGATGAACTCGGTCGGGTTGTAGACGACCTGATATTCGAGGCCGACGGGGAAGTCCTTCTTCAACTCCGCCATCCGCGCCAAAATCGCGTCGGACGTCGCCAGCGCGTTCGAACCCGGGCGCTGGAACACGGCGATACCGACCGCGACCTTGCCGTTGAGATAGGAATTCGTCAAATATTCCTTGGCGCCCATTTCGACGCGCGCGACGTCGCGCAGGCGCACGATGCGCCCGTCGCCGCCCGCGCGCACGATCACCTCGCCGAACTGGCGAGGATCCTCGAAACGGCCTTGCGTCACGATCGGAATCTGGAACGAGGCACCCTGCGAGGGCGCGGTGCCCAATGCGCCGCCGGAGACCTGGACGTTCTGTTCGCGCAAGGCGCGCACCACGTCGCTCGCCGCCAAGCCGTAACTCGCCAGGCGATCGGAATCCAGCCACACGCGGATCGCGTATTCGCGCGCGCCGAAGACCATCAGATCGCCGACGCCGTCGATGCGCAGCAACTGGTCGCGCACGCGCAGGATGGCGTAGTTGGAGATATAGAGGTCGTCGTAAGTGTTGTCGGGCGAGAGCATGTGCACGACCATCATCAGGTCGGGCGAGCTCTTTTGCGTGACGACGCCGAGCTGGCGCACCGCATCGGGCAGACGCGGGGTCGCGATCTGCACGCGGTTCTGGACCAGAACCTGCGCGTTATCGAGATCGGTGCCGGCCTTGAACGTGACCGTCAGCGACATCGAGCCGTCGCCGGTCGCGTAGGAGGACATATAGAGCATGTCCTCGACGCCGTTGATTTCCTGCTCCAGCGGTGTGGCCACCGTCGCGGCGACGGTTTCGGCGTCCGCACCCGGATAGGAGGCGCGCACGACGATCGTCGGCGGGGCGATTTCGGGATATTCGGCGACCGGCAGCGCCTTGAACGCGACCGCGCCCAAAATCACCATGACGATCGAGACGACCGCCGCGAAGATCGGGCGGTCGACGAAGAAATGGGCGAAACGCATGGCTTACTTCGCCCCCTTCACCGGCGGCAGCTCGACCGGCTGCGGCGTGACCTTGCCGCCCGGGCGCACGCGCTGCAGCCCGTTGACGACGATGTTCTCCGAACCGTCCAGGCCTTCGCGGATCACGCGATAGCCGTCCTGGCGGGGCCCCTGACGCACGAGGCGCGGCGAGACCGAGCCGTCGGCGGCGACGACCCAAACCAAACGGCGATCGAGATCCGAGACGATCGCTTCGTCCGGGATCAGCACGGCGCGATAGGGGTTGGAACCGGGCACGCGCACGCGCCCGAACATGCCGGGGGCCAGGAACACGTCGGCATTGGGAACGCTGGCGCGAACGCGCATCGTGCCCGTCGCGGTGTCGAGACGCGAATCAACGAAATCGATCGTGCCCTTGCGGGTCAGTTCCTTTTCGTCGGCGACGCCGATCAGAACTTCGATCTTGTTCGGCACGTCGCGCGGATTGGGCACGTTGCCCGTGCGGATCGTGCGCGTATAGGCGAGGTAGGCGCGCTCGTCGATGTCGAAATTGAACTTGATCGGATCGAGCGAAACGATCGTGGCGAGCAGCGTCTGATCGGCGGCGACGAGATTGCCTTCCGAAACGAGCTTGCGGCCGATGCGGCCCGCCATCGGGGCGCGCACTTCCGTGAAGGCGAGGTTGAGGCGGGCACTTTCCAGTTCCGCGCGCAAGCCGGCGATATCGGCCTGGGCCTGGAGATATTGCTGGCGCGTCTGCTCGAGCTGACGCTCGGGCGCGTTGCCCGAGCGCGCGAGGCGCTCGTAACGCTCCATGTCGGTGCGATAGAAATCGAGACGCGTTTGCGCCGCGTTCACGGAGGCTTGGGCGCGCGCATAGGTCGCCTGATAGGTGCGCTTGTCGATCACGAACAGCAGATCGCCCTGCTTGACGATCTGACCGTCGCGGAAGGCGACGGATTCCAGATAGCCCGACACGCGCGCGCGCAAATCGACCGATTCCGACGCGTCGAAGCGGCCGATGAATTCGTCCTGCTCGACGATATCTTTGACGACGGGCTTGGCGACCGAAACCGGGGGCGGGCCGCCGGGGCCCATCTGCGCCGAAACCGGCGAAACAAAACCGATGATAGCGACCGACGCGGCCGCCAAACCATTCTTCAAACGCATGAAACCCCACCTCGAAACCAGCGCGAAATCGCGAACGGAAAATGCCGCCGCGCCACGCCGGTTCATGTCTGCATTATCGTGGGCGAAGAGATACAATGCTGCGGCGCGAACACAAGACCTACTGGAGTACCGCTAGCCTTTGATCGCCGCTGCGACCGCCGCCACGGGCGCCGTCCAGTCACCGGCTAAGTGTTGGCGGTACAATCGTAAATTCGGATACCACGGCGTATCGTCCCGCGTCAGCATCCAGCGCCAATCCGGGGCCGCGGACAATAAAATAAAACAAGTGTTGCCCATCGATCCGACCAAATGCGCGATCGATGTGCAGGACGTAACGACACCGTCCAATGCGGCGATCAATGCGGCCGTATCGTCCATGTCGCGCAATTCACCACCGCAATCGCGGAAATTCGCAGGTGGCGTCCAGCCATCGAGATCGGTGCGACGGGGGCCG
>JAIUNH010000298.1 GCA_020161965.1 Pseudomonadota bacterium | reverse complement strand
TCGGCGAGGGCGGACAGCCAACCCGCCTGCGCTTGCGAAGCACCGTCGGCCAGATAAATACGCAAGACGAGGACCAGCATCATATGCGCCAGATGCGTAGCGACAACGGCACCGCCGGGCCGCGAGTCGCGCAACTCGGCGCGGATCGTTTCAATCGCCCAACGCAGCGTCTCGCGATCCTCGGCTTTGCGGATCAGCAGCACGGGCGGCAGCATGCCGAGCAGCAGATCGGCGTGGCGGCCGGAAATCAAAAAGCGGCTGCCGAGCATCGCGAAATCGCCGCCGCCATTGCAGGTGACGATACCGCCGGGGCTCGAAGGCGGAAACAACGCACCGGCGTCGAGCGGCGTCAGGGCAAGATCGCTCGCCAGCCGGAACGGCACGCCGCGCGGCAGCAAGAAGCAATCGCCGGCTTCCAGGCGCAGCGGTGCGGCCAAGCCTTCGGCGTCGAGCCAGCAAGCGCCGGCGACGATCGCGTTGCATTTGATGCCGGCATAGCGGAAATGCGATCGCCCAATCGCCGCCCGCTTCGAGCGCGGCGGCGGTGTAGTTGCGCGGCTTCAGCAGCGAAAGAACGTCGGAAAGCGGATCCATCTTCGGGCGTCCGGAACGATCGCGACGAAAACGCGGACGGCGCGGCATGGCATTGGCGCGCAAGGCCGCTTACGAGCGTCGCGGTTTCATCGAATAGCGGGAGATTACATGATCGTCGTCACCGGGCCTACGGGCAATATCGGCGCCAAGGTTCTGGCGCATTTGGCGCAAGGCGCGGAGGCCGTGCGCGCGGTCGTGCGAAACCCGGAAAAGATTCCGGCCGCGCTTCGCGCGCGGGTCGAGATCGTCGCGGGCGATTACACCGATCCGGCAATCGTCGCGAAAGCGTTCGAAGGTGCACGCGCCGTGTTCTGGCTGATGCTGGGCGATCCGCGCGCGGTTGGCGCCGAGGCGGCTTTCGTCGATGCGACGCGACCCGCGGCGGCGGCGATGCATGCGCAAGGTGTGGCGCAGGTCGTGACGGTCTCCGCACTCGGGCGCGGCTGGCCGCACGCGGCCGGGCACGCGGCGGCGAGCCAGCGCATGGACGATCTTATCGCGCAAAGCGGCGTGGCGTTGCGCGCGTTGGCGTGCCCGTCGCTGATGGAGAACGTGCTACGCCAAGTCGAAAACATCGCGACGCGCGGTGTCTATTTCGGCGTGACGCCGCACGCGCAGCGCGAACCGCTTTGCGCTTGCGCCGATGTCGCGAAAGCGGCGGCGGATCTTCTTGCCGATCCCGATTGGCGCGGTGTTGCGGATGTGCGGTTGCTGGGGCCCGAGGATATTTCCGGCGACGAGATCGCCGCGGCCATGACGGATGTTTTGGGGCGACCGGTTGCCTATCGCGAAATGGCGGTCGCCGATCTGCGCGCGGGCATGATGGCGCGCGGCGCTTCGCCGGGCATGGCGCAGGCAATGGCGGAAATGATGGACGCGAAAATTGCGGGCATGGATCGCGTTGTGCCACGCGATGCGACCAATACGACACCGACGCGGTTTCGCGAATGGTGCGATGCCGTATTGAAGCCCGCCATGCCGCACTAGGGCACGAGTTGCGGTGACCCCGTTTGCCATGTCAAATTGCACAGAGCAAACGATCGACGGAGGAAACGATGGCGGCCAAGAAGAAAACGGCGACGACGAAGCTCGGCTATGTCGAAGGCTTCGTCCTGGCGGTGCCGACACGCAACAAGGCGGCTTATCGCAAGATGGCGGCGGGTGCGTTGCCAATGTTCAAGGAATACGGCTTGTTGCGGCTGGTCGAGTGCTGGCAGGACGACGTGCCGAAGGGCAAATGGACCGATTTCTTCCGTTCGGTGAAGGCCAAGCGCAACGAAAGCGTCGTTTTCGCGTGGATGGAATGGCCGGACAAGAAAACCCGCAATTCCGGCCATAAGAAGATGATGGCCGATCCGCGCATGTCGCAGTTCAAGGATATGCCCTTCGACGGCAAGCGGATGATCTGGGGCGGTTTCAAGCCGATCGTCGAGGGCTGACCGGGCGGCGGCTTGGTCCCGGGGGCTTGGCAGAGGGGGCGGGCCGCGCCATATACGCCGGTAACATGGGCTTTTAGGCTCGTTTTACGGATATCTGGCGTTCGGACGCCGGTTTCAGTAGCTTGCCGCTCATCGAACTTACCCCTGGAGTAACCGACACCCTATGCCGCCTTTCAATCCCGGCCCGACCAAGACCGTCGAAGCGGTCGTCAAATGGTTCAACACGACCAAAGGCTTCGGCTTTATCGCGCCGACGGACGGTTCGCCGGACGTATTCCTTCACGCTGCCGCGCTCGAACAGGCGGGGCTGCCCCCGCCGGGCGAAGGCGCCAAGATCAAGTGCGATGTCGGTCCCGGCAAGAAGGGTCCGCAGGTCGTCCGCGTCCATGAACTCGACGGCCGTGCCGCCGCCGCGATCGCATGGGCGGCGGCGGCGGGCGCGAGCGCGACGATGTCGATATGACGGGCGCGCAGGACGTCGAAGGCGTCGTCAAATGGTACAGCCCCGAAAAGGGCTACGGCTTCGTGGGCGCCAATGACGGCGGCAAGGACGTGTTCGTCAACGCCGCCTGTCTGCGCCGTTCGGGCGTGCCGTCGATCGATACCGATCTTCCGGTCCGCGCGACCTATGTCAGCACGCCGCGCGGCCGCGAGGCCCGCTATATCCGCGTCGTCACATAACGTGACCGTCTAAACGGCCGTAATTACGCCGTTTTTTCGGGATTATTGAGGGTGGCGCGGGACCGCGCGAAGGGGTAACTTCCCGGTCCCACGCAACCCTCTTTTTATTAGATTCGGCGGACGAGCGAAGTGGCGGACGTTTTCGACGAAGTCGACGAGGAACTCCGGCGCGACCGCGCGGAGAAGCTCTGGAAGAAATACGGCGCCTATGTCATGGGCGCCGCCGTGGCGATCGTCGTCGCCGCGGGCGCCTATTCGTTCTGGCGCGATCATCAGCGCAAGACGCTGGAGGCCGATGGCGTGCGTTTCGCCGCCGCCGACGCGCTGCTCGTCAGCGACCGCGACAAGGCGCTTACCGAATTCCGCGAACTCGGCCAGACCGGCAATGGCGGCTACAAGGGAATCGCGCGCATGCGCGAAGCCGGTTTGACCGCCGAGAAGGATCCCGCCCAGGCCTTGACGCTCTATCGCGCCATCGCGGCCGATGCGGGGCTCGACGCCGAAATCCGCCGCATGGCGGCCGCGCTCGTCGCGTTGCTGTCGGTCGACGCGGCCGATCGCGCTTCGGCCGAACAAGCCGCGACGGCGCTGCAAACGCCGGGCAATCCGTTCTTCAATTCGGGCCGCGAGGCGGCCGCTTTGGCGGCATTGCGCGGCGGCGACGCGGCCAAGGCGCGCGAGCTTTATCGCGCCATCGCCGACGATCTGAACGCGCCGGGCGGGATGCGCCAGCGCGCGGCCGAAATGCTCGCGGCTTTGGGTTCTTGAAGCGCATGCGCGCGCGTCTACTTCTTCCGCTTCTTGTGACGGCGGCCGCGCTGGGCGGCTGCAGCTGGTTCGGCGGCGAAAGCAAAACGCCGCTGCCGGGAACCCGCGTCGCGGTGATGGGGGCGGAGCGCAAGCTCGAGCCCGACGCACGCGCGCAGGAGCTCGCCGTGACGTTGCCCGAGGCGCAAGACGTTGCCGCATGGCCGCTGCCGCAAGGCACGCCGGGAACCAGCGTCGGCGCCGTGAAGGTCGACGGCCTCAAATACGCGTGGCGCGCGTCGGTCGGGGCGGGCAATAGCCGCTCGGGCCGCGTGTCAGGCGTGCCGATCGTCGCCAACGGGCGCATCTACGCCGTCGGCGCGGATTCCTATCTCACTGTGCTCGACATCAAATCCGGCGCGCGCATTTGGGGTTTCGATCCGGAACCGCCGCAGGATCGTTCGGGCGGCGGGCATGGCGGCGGTGTGGCCGTCGATGGTGACCGCGTTTATTTCGCGACCGGCTATGGCCAGGTCGTGGCGCTGGAAGCGGCGACGGGCAAGGAAGTCTGGCGCTATCAGATGACGGCACCGGCGCGGTCGGGCCCGGCCGCGTCGCAAGGGCGCGTCTACGCGATTTCGATCGACAACACGACGCATGCGATCGACGCCAATTCCGGCCGCCGGTTGTGGAGCCATTCGGGCATTTCGGAAAGTGCGGGTTTCACCGGGGCGGGCAGTCCGGTGATCGACGGCGGCACGCTGATCGTCGGTTATTCCTCGGGCGAAATCTTCGCGCTGCGCGCCGAAGGTGGTCGCTTGTTGTGGTCGGACTCGCTCTCGGGCGTGATCCGGTCGGGCGAGATTTCGGCGATGGCCGATATTCGCGGGCTCCCCGCCGTCGATCGCGGGTTGGTTATCGTCTCCTCGCAGGCCGGGCGCACCGTCGCGATCGATCTGCGTTCGGGTGCCCGCATCTGGGAACAGGAAATCGGCTCGCTGGGCCAGCCTTGGGTCGCGGGCGATTTCGTCTATGTGATGGGCGTGAACGGCGAACTCGCGTGCCTCGTGCGCCGCGACGGGCGCGTGCGCTGGGTCGTGCAATTGCCGCGCTTCCGGAACGAAGAACGCAAACGCGATCGCATCATCTGGACCTCGCCCGTCGTCGCCGGCGGCAAGGTCATCGTCGCGAATTCCGAAGGCTACGCCCTGGCCGTCGATCCCAAGGATGGCGGTTCGCAGGAGCGTATTTCGCTGCCCGGTTCCGTCTCCGTGGCGCCGATCGCGGTCCAACGTTCCGTCATCTTCCTGACCGATGACGGCGATATCGCCGTCGTCCGATAGAAATCCTCCCATGTCCTGGCGCATCGCCATCGTCGGCCGGCCCAATGTCGGCAAATCGACCCTGTTCAATCGTCTGACCGGGCGCCGGCGCGCGTTGGTCGACGACACGCCGGGCCTAACGCGCGACCGGCGCGAAGGGGCGGGAAAACTCTACGATCTTCGCTTCACGCTGATCGATACGTCGGACTCGCTGATGGGCCGGATGCGCGAACAATCGATGCGCGCCGTCGCCGATTGCGACCTGGCGCTGTTCGTCATCGACGCGCGCGACGGCATCACACCGCAGGACGAGCATTTTGCGCGGCTTCTGCGCAAAGCGGGCAAGCCCACACTCGTCCTCGCCAACAAGGCCGAGAGCAACAAGACCGACTACGCCGTCGCGGAAGCCGCGGGGCTTGGTCTCGGCCAAGCGCTGGCGATCTCCGCCGAGCATGGCGACGGTCTGAGCGATCTGCATTCGGTGTTGCGTCCGATGGCGCCCGAAGGCTGCATCGTCGAATA
>JAIUNH010000297.1 GCA_020161965.1 Pseudomonadota bacterium | reverse complement strand
TGAAGCTGCTCGGTTTCGAACGCGGCGTCACTTTCATGGGTGGCTTCCCGTTTCCGATCTGCACGCCCGCCCACGGTTCGGCCTACGATATCGTCGGCAAGGGCATCGCCAATCCGGGGGCGGCGCGCGCGGCGCTTCTTCTGGCCGCCCGCATGGCCACCCAGCGCAAAGCCCGGCGCGAAGCCGCCTAAGCTTTTCGGAATCTTCGAAAACTGCCTATTTTTGCCTTAGGAAAAGCTTTTATTGACTTAGGAAAAGCTTTTCCGTAGCGTCTTTTCATAACGCGGCGGAATCGCCGTTTCGAGGAAACCTGCCGTCTTGCGCACCCCTGTCACCATTCGCAACGTCGCGACCGAAGCCGGCGTCAGCATTTCGACCGTGTCGAAAGCGCTGAACGGCACGGGCCATATCGGCGCGAAAACGCGCGAGCATGTGATCGCGGTCGCCAATCGCTTGGGCTTCCGGCCCAACGACCTTGCGCAAAGCCTGCATCGCGGGCGCAGCTTTTCGGTCGGCATCCTGTCGAACGATATCTACGGCCGCTTCACCCTGCCCATCGTCGGCGGGATCGAGGAAGCTTTGTCCGACAATCGCGTGTCGGTGTTTCTGTGCAATGCGGCCGACGATCTCGAACGGCAGAAGCGCCATCTCGATGCGCTGCTCGCCAAGCGCATCGATGGTTTGATCCTGACCGCGCGCCGCACCGACTATCTCGCCCCGCTCGATATCGCCGCACTGGGCATTCCGGTCGTCCACGCTTATGCGCAAAGTGCGGCGCCAGGAGCGATCTGCATCCTGCCGGACGACGAAGGCGGCGCCTACGACGCCACGCGCCATTTGATCGCGCTCGGCCGCAAGCGCATCGCCCATGTTGGCGGACCGCAAAGCTTCGAAGCGACGCGTCTGCGCCAAGCCGGCTATCGCGCGGCGCTGAAGGAAGCGGGCCTCGCCCCGCCGCCGGACAGCGAGTTGTTCGGCGCGTGGTCGGAGGAATGGGGCCGCGACGCCGCACGCCGCCTGATCGACGGCAAAGCCGGCCTGCCCGATGCGATCGTCTGCGGCAGCGACCAGATCGCGCGCGGCATGGCCGACGGCTTGCGCGAAGGCGGCATCGATATGCCCGGCCAAACGGCGCTGGTCAGTTTCGACAACTGGGACGTCATCGCCGCGGCGACGCGCCCCGCCCTCACCACGGTCGATCCCAATCTCAAGGAACTCGGCGCGCAAGCCGGCCTCACCCTGCTTTCGCTGATCGAAGGCAAGGACGTGAAGCCGGGCATACGTCGCGTGCCCAGCAAGCTCATCATCCGCCGGTCCTGCGGCAGTCCGGACCGAAGTTAACGCGCCGACAAATCGCGAGCGTCAAACAAACCAAATTCAAAAAGGGAGGAAACGATGAAGCGTAGAACGTTCTTGGGTGCCGCGATGTCGGCGCCGATGCTCTCCACCGCCGCCTGGTCGCAAGAACCATTGTCGATGTGGGCGCGCAGCGACGTCGCCAACGTCATCCGCCCCTTCGTCGATACGTTCAACGCGAAGGGCAAGACGCAGATCAAGCTCGACATCGTCGTCGCGCGCGAGATGGTGCAGAAATACGCCGCCGCCGCCGCCGCGCGTTCGGCACCGGATTTCCTGCTGCTCGATTTGATCTACACGCCCGCCTTCGCCAGCGCCGATCAGCTGCAGGATCTGTCGCCCTGGACGAAGGAGATGCCGTATTTCGAAAGCCTGTCGCCTGCGCATCGCAAGCTGGGCGAACTCGACGGCAAGCTCTACGGCCTGCCCTTCTCCGCCGAAGGTTCGGTGCTGGTCTATAACAAGAAGCTGTTCCGCGAAGCCGGCCTCGATCCCGAGAAGCCACCGAAAAACTGGGGCGAGATCACCGACGCCGCCGTCAAGATCCGTGCACTGGGCGGCGATCGCTACGGCTATTACGTGCCGGGTGCGGGTGCGGCGGCGTTCCGCTTCCTGCCCGTCGTCTGGGCGAACGGCGGCGAAGTGCTCAGCGCCGACGGCAAGAAGGCGACGATCGACTCCCCGCAATTGCGCGAAGCAATCGGCTTCTATCGCGATTTGTGGGCGAAGAAGGTGATGCCGGAAAGCGTCGTCGCCGATACCGGCCCCGACGCGCTGACCGGCTTCGCGGCCGGCCGCGTGGGCATGACCATCACCGGCGCCTTCGCGATCGGCGTGTTGACCACGCGCTATCCCGACGTCGAATTCGGCGTGACGCCGATCCCCGGCAAGAACGGCGGCTTCGCGTCCTTCGCTGGCGGCGACAACATCGTCGTTTCGCGCGGCACGCGCCGGCTTCCCGCGATCCGCGAATTCGTCGACTTCGCCTACTCGCTGGAAGGGCAATCGCTGCTGGGCAAATACGGCAGCTTGCCGGTGCGCGGCGACATCGCCGCCGCCGCGTTGAAGGAAAACGATCCGCGCTACCTGACGGTCGCCGAGGCGGTGAACAAGGGCGGGCGCACGCCGCGTTCCTCCGTCTACAACGATCTGTTCAACAGTCTGAACGGGCCGTGGGTCACGCTGCACCAGCGCGCGATCTTCGGCAACGACGTCGACGGCGCGATCGCGCAAGCGCAAGCGACGTTCCAGCGCATCATCAACGAAGCCAACTGACGACGATACGTCCCGGACGGCCCAGCGCCGTCCGGGATGCCGTTCCCCGGAGTTCGATATGGCCAGCCCCGCCGCCCCCGCGACGCGCAAGGAAACTTGGAAGGAAAAGCTTCGACGCAGCTTGCGCGGCGAAGGTGGCGTCGTCGGCCAGGAACGCTGGCTGGGCGTGTTGCTGATCCTGCCCGCTTTGGTGCTGCTGACTGCGTTCTTCCTCGTGCCGCTGGTCATGGTCGGATGGATGTCGCTGCATAATTGGCCGCTGCTCGGCCGTCCGCGCTTCATCGGCTTGCGCAATTACGCGACGATGCTGACCGATACCGGATTCTGGCACGCGCTGTGGTTCTCGGCCAAGTACACGATCGTCGTCACGATCGCGATTTTCGCGGTCGCCTTTCCGCTCGCCTTCTTCGTCGAACGCCCCCGGCCCTTCGTCGGCTTCTTCCGCACGGCGTTCTTCCTGCCCGTCGTGCTCGGCCTCGGCTCGGCAAGCCTCCTTTGGGTTTGGCTCTCCAATGTCGATTTCGGCCTGTTCAGCCCGGCCTTGATGAAACTCGGCCTGATCGACCGACCGGTCTCGTGGCTGATGCAACCGACCTCCGCCTTCATCTCGATCATCGTGATGGTCGTATGGAAGGCGTCGGGCACCAGCATCGTGCTGCTGCTGACCGGGCTTCAGGCGATCCCGCCGGAATTGAAGGAGGCCGCCAGCATCGACGGCGCGCGCGGCTGGCAGCGCTTCCGCTACATCACCTTCCCGCTGATCCGCCGCACTTTCGCGCTGGCGTTGATCCTGTCGGTCACGCATTCGGTGCTGGCCTTCGACCAGTTCTACATCATCACCGCCGGCGGCCCCGACAACTCGATGCTCAGCGCCGTCTACTGGATCATGAACACCTCGTTCGTCTCGTTCAAACTCGGCTATGGCGCGGCACTGTCGATCGCGTTGCTTGCACTCCTCGTCCTACTCAGCATCGTCCAACTCTATCTGCTGCGCACGAAGGAGGGTCAGTGATGGCCGCAAGCCGCCGAAGCCCATTCGCGCTCGACTTCGCCCAGCAATGCCTGGGCTTCGTGATCGCGGCCTTGTTCCTCGCCCCGCTGGCGTGGACCGCCTTGTCGTCGCTCAAGCCCGCCGCCGAGGCGGCTTTGCCGCCGCTGCCGCCCTGGCCCTCGCGCATCACCTACGAAACCTATCAGTCGCTCGACGGTTTCGGTTCGGGCTTGGTGACGCATACGGCCAATAGCCTGTTCGTGGCGCTGGGCACGGTGGGGCTGTCGGGCGTGGTCAGCCTGCTGGCGGGCTACGGCTTCTCGCGCTTCCACTTTCCGCTGAAGAATGTGATATTCGTGCTGATCATCTCGACCATGATGATCCCCTATCAATCGCTGCTGACGCCGCTGTTTTTGATCCTGTCGTGGATCGGCTTGTCGAACTCGCTGGTCGGCCTCGTCCTCGTTTACGCCACGCTGCAACTTCCCTTCTCGGTCTTCATGATGCGCAACGCCTTCGAAGCGGTGCCGCGCGAGATCGACGAAGCCGCGCGCATCGACGGCTGCGGCGGCGTGCGCATCCTGACGCGCATCATGTTCCCGCTGGTGGCGCCCGGCATCATCACCGTTTCGATCTTCGCGTTCCTGGCCAGTTGGAACGAATTCCTGGCGGCGTTGATCCTGCTGACCGACAACAAGCTGTTCACGCTGCCGATCCTCGTCACCGCCGTGCGCAGCGGCCAATTCGGCACCGTCGATTGGGGTGCCGTGCAGGCTGGCGTGACGCTGATGATGATGCCCTGCCTGCTGCTTTTTCTGCTGCTGCAACGCTACTACATGCGCGGCCTGACGGCCGGCGCGGTGAAGTAACGCAAACCCGACGCACGACAACAAGGACAACACCGATGACGGCCTCCGCCAGCAAATCGACGATCTCCGCCCTATTCGCGCAGTATCGTCCGCCCGCCGTTCCCGCCGTCGCGATGACCGGGTTCTGGGCGTCGCGCATCCAGGCGGTGCGCGAGAAGACGATCCCGATCCTGCGCGAGCGTTGCGACAAGGCCGGCATGTTCGATCAGATCGATCCGGCGCGCCCGATCCCGGCGATGCGCCTGCCCTTCCATCGCAGTTCGGTCACGTCGCAGATGTATTGGGATTCCGACGTCGCCAAGATGTTGGAAGCCGCCGCCTACGCGCTGTCCAGCAAGCGCGACCCCGCGATGGAAGCGATGGTCGACGAGATCGTCGATATGTTCGCGCGGCTGCAACAGGATGACGGCTATCTGTCGAGCTGGTTCACCCGCATGCAGCCGGGCAAGCGCTGGACCAATCTGCGCGATTGCCACGAGCTTTATTGCGCGGGCCATCTGATCGAAGCGGCGGTCGCGTATTTCCACGCGACGGGCAAGCGCAAATTCATGGACGTCATGGCGCGCTATGCCGACCATATTGGCCGCGAATTCGGCCCCAAGGAAGGACAGCGTCGCGGCTATTGCGGCCATGAGGAGATCGAGCTGGCGCTGGTCAAGCTCGCGCGCGCGACCGGCGAAGCGCGCTATATGGAACTCTCGCGCTATTTCGTCGACGAGCGCGGCCGCGAGCCGCATTACTTCACCCAGGAAGCCGTGGCGCGCGGCGACAATCCGGCCGAATATTTCCATTCGACCTACGAGTACAACCAATCGCACAAGCCGGTGCGCGA
>JAIUNH010000296.1 GCA_020161965.1 Pseudomonadota bacterium | reverse complement strand
GATCGTGCCGGGGCTGTTCAGCACGGTCAGCCCGTGTTTGAGGGCGAGGCCCGAGCGCGGACGCACTTGCGCCTCGCAGCCTTCGGGCAACGCCATGGACAGTCCGGTCGGGATCAACGCGCGTTCGCCCGGCTTCATCTCGACGGGCGCATCGATCGCGGCGAGCAGATCGAGCCCGGCCGCCCCTTCGGTCGCGTAAGCGGGAAGATCGAGTCCTTCGGCGTGCGGCAGGCGCACGATGTCGACGGTGATATCGGCCATGGTCACGCGGCTTTGTTGAAATACGCGGCGATGCGCAGCGCCAAGCGATGCGCGACGTCTTCCTTGCTTTGCCGTTCCCAGGATTCGACACCCGCTTTGTCGATGACATGCACGGTGTTGGCGTCGCCGCCGAACACGTTCGTGCCCAGCGACACGTCGTTGGCGACGATCCAGTCGCAGCCTTTGCGCAGTCGCTTTTCCGTGGCGTGGCGGATCAGATCGTCGGTCTCGGCCGCGAAGCCGACGACCAGGCCGGGGCGCTGCGCGTGCTTCGACAGCGTCGCCAGAATGTCCGGGTTCTCGGTCAGTGCCAGCGTCGGCGCGGCACCGCCGTCTTTCTTGAGTTTCGAATTGCCCAGTGTCGCGGGCCGCCAATCGGCGACGGCGGCGGCGCACACCGCGATATCGGCGGGCAACGCCTCGACGCAAGCCGCCAGCATCTGCTGCGCGCTTTCGATTTCGCGCAGTTTGACGCCGGCGGGCGCCGTCAGGTTCGTAGGGCCGCTGACCAGAATGGTTTCCGCACCCAAGGCGGCAAGTGCTGCCGCGATCGCGTGGCCCTGCTTGCCGGAGGAACGATTGGCGATATAGCGCACGGGGTCGATGGGTTCGTGCGTCGGGCCCGAGGTCACGAGGGCGCGTTTGCCGGCGAGCGGCGCGTTCGAATTGAAATGGCGTTCGATCGCCGCGACGATATCGAGCGGCTCGCTCATCCGGCCCGCGCCGATCTCGCCTTCGGCGAGTTCGCCGCTTGCCGGCCCGATCGACGTTACTTTGCGCGCGGCGAGTGTGGCCATGTTCTTGCGCGTTGCGTCATGCGCCCACATGACATGGTTCATCGCAGGTGCCAGCAGGATCGGCTTGTCGGTCGCGAGCAATATGGTTGTGGCGAGATCGCCGGCCAGACCCGTCGCCATCTTGGCGATAAGGTCGGCGGTCGCGGGCGCCACGACGACCAGATCGCAATCGCGCGCCAAACGGATATGGCCGATTTCGTTCTCGGCCGTCAGATCGAACAGATCGGAATAGACCTTGTCGCGCGACAGTGTGGCGACGCTGAGCGGCGTGACGAATTCCTTGGCCGCCGCGGTCAACACGCAGCGCACGCTGCTCCCGCGTTCGCGCAAACGCCGGATCAGATCCAGGCTTTTATACGCGGCAATACCGCCCGCCACGATTAGCAGGATGCGCTTGCCCGACAGGGTTCGCGGTGGCGGGTTCATGGGGGGAATTCACCTTTCGAAAACATGTGAATTCTACCCCGGTACGCCGCTTGCCGCAACAGAACGCGCTAATCTTATTTGAAAATCAAAATGATAATGGCCATTGCCGCAGCCCCTACCGCGATCCAAGGCCAGGGCGAGGGCCGCCTTCCGGCCCCGAACGCGGCCAGCGTGTCGGGGTGCAGGCGCACGCCGCCATCGGCGATCAGCGCCGCCGCGCGATCGAGATTGCTGATCAGCGTGGGCAGTTCTTCGAGGCGTGCGAGCAGCGTATTGGCGCCGGTCAGGCCCCGCGCGAGGGGGCCGCGATGCGCGGTCATCCATTCCTCGATCAAGGGCCGCGCCAGCGCCCACATATTGATCGACGGGTCGAGGGTGCGGCCGACACCTTCGCAGACCAGCATGGATTTTTGCAGCAGCAGCAATTGCGGCTGCGTTTCCATTTGGAACTGCTCGGTCACTTCGAACAATTGCGCGAGCAACCGGGCGAGCGAAATTTTTTCGAGCGGCAAACCCAAAATCGGTTCGGCGATCGCGCGCGCGGCCTGGGCGAAGGCGCCTTGGTTTTGGCTCTCGGGCACGAAGCCCGCGCGGAAATGCACTTCCGCGACTTTCTGATAATCCTGGGTCAGGAAGCCCGCGAGCATATCGGCGAGCAGGATGCGCGTGGGCGCATCGATCCGGCCCATGATGCCGAAATCGACCGCGACGAGCGCGCCGTCGTCGGCGACGAAGATGTTTCCGGGATGCATGTCGGCGTGGAAGAAGCCGTCGCGGAACACTTGGCGGAAGAAGGTGCGCGCGGCGCGCGCCACGATTTCCTGCGGATCGTGCCCCGCCTCGATCAAACGGTCGCGTTCGTCGATCGGAATGCCGTAGATGCGCTGCGTGCACAAGGTGCGCTTGGCTGTGCGCGTCCAATCGACGCTGGGTACACGGAACTCGTCGTCGCCTTTGAAATTCTCGGCAAGCTCGGCGGCGGCGGCGGCTTCCAGCCGCAGATCCATTTCGAGCCGCACGGTTTCGGCCAATGTTTCGACGACCGCGCGCGGCTTCAAGCGGCGCAAAGACGGCATGAAACGTTCGACCAGTCGCGCGATCCAGGCGAGCAGATCGACGTCGCGCGCGAACGCGGCTTCCACACCGGGTCGCAGCACCTTGACGGCGACATCGTCGCCTTCATGGGTGCGCGCGAAATGGACTTGCGCGATCGATGCCGCCGCGACCGGCGTTTCGTCGAATTCGGCATAGATTTCTTCGAGCTTCAGGCCGAGTTCGCGTTCGATCGTCGCGCGCGCTTGCGCGAAGGGGAAGGGGGCGAGGCTGTCTTGCAATTCGGACAAATCGCTCGCGACCGCTTCGCCGACGATATCCGCGCGCGTCGACAGAACTTGGCCGAGCTTGACGAAGCCGGGGCCGAGTTCGCCCAACGCCAGCGCCAAGCGCTGGCCGGGGCGCGCCGGCAGGCCCGATCGGCGCAACCAGCGGCCGATGCGCGCGGCGAGCGGCGACAAGGTTTCGATGCCGAACGCTTCGAACGCGTCATAGGCGAGCAGCGTGCGCGCGATCTTGGCGAGCCGGAACAGCCGGCCGGGCAGGCGGAACGCCATCAGGTCCGCCAGCCCGCATGGATCGCGACGATCCCGCCCGAAAGATTGCGGTAGCGCGCGCGGCTGAAGCCCGCTTCGCCCATGCGGCGCACGAGTTCGTCCTGCGGCGGGAAGCGACGAATGCTTTCGGCGAGATAGCGATAGGATTCGGCGTCGCCCGCGACCCATTGGCCGAGCTGCGGCAGTACCGAGAAGGAATAGGTATCGTAAATCTTGTCGAGCACCGGCATCGCGACGCGGCTGAATTCCAGGCACAGGAAACGCCCGCCCGGTTTCAGCACGCGACGGATTTCGCGCAACGCCGCGTCGGGGTCGGTCACGTTGCGCAGGCCGAAGGCGATGGTCGCGGCATCGAAGCTCATCGACGCGAAAGGCAGCGCCATCGCGTCGCCGGTGATCCAGTCGAGCTTGCGGGTCAGCGCCCGCGCGCGGCCTTGGCGCAGCATCGCCTCGTTGATGTCGCAGACCGAGACTTCGGCACCCGCATCCTGCAACGCGAAGGCGATGTCGCCCGTCCCGCCGGCGAGATCGAGGAAATGTTCCCCCGGGCGCGGGGCGGCCTCATGCACGTAAGCGCGCTTCCACAGCCGATGGACGCCACCGCTCATCAGATCGTTCATCAGGTCGTAGCGGCTCGCCACGGAATCGAAGACCGCGCGCACGCGCTTGGCCTTGTCCGCTACGGGGACTTCCTGGAAACCGAAATGGGTCGTTTCGTCCGTCACGGCGGGAACTTAGCGGACTGCGCTGGAAAAGCAAAAGAACCTAAGGCAGGGTCTGGCTCGCCCATGCCCGAATTACCCGAAGTCGAAACCGTCGTCCGCGGCTTGAAGCCGCATCTGGAAGGTCGCGTGCTCGCCGGCGCGACCCTTCGTCGCGATGCGATCCGCTCGCCCATTCCGCGTGATTTCGCCAAGCGGGTGGCCGGGCAGCGCATCTTGTCCGTCGAAAGACGGGCCAAATATGTCTGGATCCGCTTGGAAAGCGGCGACGTGGTGATCGTGCATCTGGGCATGTCGGGGCGTTTGGTCCTGTTGCCTGCCCATATCCCCAATGCGGGCCCGCATGATCACGTCGATTTCACGCTGAAGGACGGGCCGACGATCCGCTTCACCGATCCGCGCCGCTTCGGCGTGATCGATCTGCTGCGCGACGGCGAACTTGGGCAAGACCGGCGATTCAAGGATTTGGGCCCCGAACCGCTCGATGCCGCCTTCGATGCGGCCGCCCTGGCGGCGGCATTGGCGGGATCGAAGGCGCCGTTGAAAGCAGCCCTACTCGATCAACGCAATGTCGCCGGTCTCGGCAATATTTACGTCTGCGAGGCTTTGTTCCGCTGCGGCCTGTCGCCCAAGCGCAAGGCCGGCACGGTCAAACGCGACAAGATGGAAGCGCTGTGCGCGTCGATCAAGGAAACGCTGTCGGACGCGATCAAGGCGGGCGGCTCGTCGGCGCGCGATTACGTGCAAGCCTCTGGCGAACTTGGCTGGTTCCAGCATCGCTGGCGCGTTTACGACCGCGAAGGCGTCGAGTGCGTTTCGTGCGCGACCAAAGTCAAGCGCATCGTGCAATCGGGCCGCTCCACTTTCTATTGTCCGATCTGCCAGCGCTGACGTAGAAATTCCGCGTCATGCGCGCATTCTTCGCAGCCGCCATTCTTCTTCTCGGCCTGCTCGCCCCGGCGATGGCCCAGGACGCCTATGTCGGCGGCGTCGACGATCTGCCGTTGATGCCCGGCCTTTCCGCCGATGGCGACGCGACCGTGTTCGACGCGCCGTCGGGCCGCGTCGTCGATGCGACCGCGCAAGGCCGTGTGTCGCGCGCCGATATCCTCGCCTTCTATACGCGTACGCTCGCCGAACTCGGCTGGCGCGGCGAAGGCGAGGGGCGTTTCGCGCGCGAAGGCGAGAAGTTGACCATCGAATTTCCGGCGGCGGCAGGCGGCATCACGCGCGTCCGCTTTTTCCTGCGGCCCGAGTGAGGGACAAATGGCTTACGAAAATATTCTGGTCGAAACCAACGGCGCCGTCGGCATCATCCGCCTGAACCGCCCCAAGGCGTTGAACGCGCTGTGCGCGGCGCTGATTACGGAATTGGGCCAAGCGCTCGACGCGTTCGAAGCCGACGATGCGATCGGCGCGATCGTGCTGACCGGATCGGAAAAGGCCTTCGCCGCCGGTGCCGATATCAAGGAGATGGCGTCCAAGACCTATATGGACGTCTATCTGACCGACTTCATCACCAAGGGTTGGGAGCGCATCACCGTTTG
>JAIUNH010000295.1 GCA_020161965.1 Pseudomonadota bacterium | reverse complement strand
AGTGGTTCGGCGAGGAAGCCAAGCGCATGTACGGCGACACCATTCCCGGCCACGCCTTGGACAAGCGCATCCTGGTGCTGCGCCAGCCGGTCGGCGTGGTCGCGGCGATCACGCCGTGGAACTTCCCCAGCGCCATGGTTATGCGCAAATGCGCGCCCGCCATCGCGGTCGGCTGTGCCGTGATCGTCAAACCGGCCGAAGACACGCCGCTTTCCTCGCTCGTGCTGGCCGAACTCGCATCGCGTGCCGGATTGCCCAAAGGCGTGCTCAGTGTCGTCACCGCCGGGGCGGCGAACACGCCGTCGGTCGGCATGGCGCTGACCGGTTCCAAGACCGTGCGCGCGCTGTCGTTCACGGGATCGACGGAAGTCGGCAAGCTGCTGATGAAGGCGTGCGCCGACACGGTGAAGAAGGTCGGGCTCGAACTCGGCGGGCATGCGCCCTTCATTGTGTTTGACGACGCCGATCTCGACGCTGCGGTCGCGGGCGCGATGGCGTCGAAATTCCGCGCCTCGGGCCAGACTTGCGTCTGCGCCAATCGCATTCTGGTTCAAGACGGTGTCTACGACGCGTTCGTCGCCAAGCTCGCCGACGCAGTCCGCACGCTGAAGGTCGGGCTTGGCACCGAAGACGGCGTCACGCAAGGTCCGCTCATCAACGCTTCGGCGGTGGAGAAGGTCGAGCGGCACGTGAACGATGCCGTAGCGAAGGGTGCGCGCGCCGTCGTCGGCGGCAAGCGCCACAAGCTGGGTGGCGGATTCTTCGAGCCCACGCTGCTCGCCGACGTGACGACGGACATGGTCGTGGCGCGCGAGGAAACCTTCGGCCCGGTAGCGCCGGTATTTCGTTTCAAGGATGAGGCTGAGGCCATCGCCATCGCCAACGACAGCGATTACGGCCTTGCCGGCTATTTCTACACGCGCGATCTGGCGCGCGCCTGGCGGGTCGGCGAAGCGCTGGAATACGGCTCGATCGCGGTCAACGAAGGCGCGTTCTCGTCCGAGGCCGTGCCGGTCGGCGGAATGAAGGAATCCGGCATCGGGCGCGAAGGTGCGCGCCAAGGCGTCGAGGAATATCTCGAAACCAAACAGCTTTGCTTTGCGGGCCTCAAGTAACGGTCGTCGTTCGTTGCGTTTCCCCTCACAATACGGTCCCCAAGGGACCACCCAACCGAAAACAGGGAGTTGTTCCATGGTCCATTTGTCCAGGCGCCGGTTCGCCGCGTCGATTGCTTCTCTGGCGGCAAGTACGGCTTTCCTGCCGCGTTTCGCGGGCGCGCAAGCGCCCGAGTTCCGGATTGGCGCGTTGTGCCCGATCACCGGGGCTGGCGCCCAGTACGGTGCCGGCATGCAGCGTGCGATCCAGTTCGCCGCCAATCAGGTGAATGCGGCGGGCGGTGCCGCCGGGCGGCAGTTGCGCGTCTTCACCGAAGACGACCAGACCCAGCCCGAGGCGGGCGTGCTCGCCGCCAAGAAGCTGATCGAGGTCAATCAGGTTCAAGCCGTCGTCGGCACCTGGGCGTCGGGCGTCACGCTCGCCGTCATCCCGATGGCCGTGCGTGCCAATGTGCTGGCGATGAACGTGTCGGGGGCGCCGGATATCTCGGCGCTGCATAACGACGGCATGTCGTGGCGCTTCCATCCCACGAACGCGGAGTTCGGCAAGGCCTTTGCCGCCGTCTGCGCGAAGCAAGGCTACAAGCGCCCGGCATTGATGGGTTTCAACAACGCGTTCGGTTTGGGCCTCACCGGCGGGTTCCAAGCCGCGTGGGAGAAGGGCGGCGGTACGATCGCCGGCCGCGTGATCTACGAGCCGCGCCGCCCGTCCTATCGCGGCGAGGTGCAGGAAATCCTGCGCGCCAAGCCCGACGTAATCGTCATGGGCTCCTATCTGGCCGACACGACGCTGATCATGCGCGAAGCCTTCCAGGAAGGCTACGAAGGCCGTTGGATCATGCCAGGCTGGTCCGCCAATGACCAACTCGTCGCGGCCTTGGGGCCGCAAGCGACCGAAGGCGTCATCTCAATGGATACGATCCCCAACGAGGGCAGCGGCGCCTTCAAAAGCTTCGACGACGAATACAAGCGCGCGATGAATGTGTCGGGTGCTTCGAACGTGTTCGCGGCGATGAGCTACGACATGGTCATCAGCCTGGCTTTGGCGTTGGAAGCGGCCGGTCCGTCCGCCTCGCCGCGCGAGATCGGGCAGAAGATGCGACTGGTCGCCAATCCCGACGGCACGAAGGTTTATGGCTTCGCCGAAGGCAAGGACGCATTGAAGCGCGGCAAGATCAACTACGAAGGCGCTTCGGGCGCGCTGGACTTCGACGAGTTCGGCGACGTGAAGGGCAACTTCCTGATGTCGGTGATCGAGAAGGGCCGTCTCGTCCGCAAGGACGTCGTGGCCGGTTGATCTCGTAGGGGCGGCGCAGCCGGAATGGATATCGTCTTCATCGCGAATCTCGTCGTTGCCGGGATCGTCGAAGGCTCGCTCATCGCGCTCGCCGCCCTCGCGATGACGCTGGTCTTCGGCGTCGCCCGCTTTCCCAACGCCGCGACGGGCGATTTCATGGCCTTCGGCGCCTATGCGGCGTTGATGGCCTACGCGACGGCGGGATTGCCGATCTGGCTTGCCGCCGCGATCGCCATCGCCGCGACGGCGCTTCTCGCTTTGGTCAGTTATCGATTCGTGTTCTCCAAGCTTCTCAACCGCTCGCCGGTCGCCAATCTTCTGGCGTCGATCGGCGTCGCGCTGATCATCCGCAGCGCCTTGTCCTGGTATTTCGGCAGCGCGCAGCGGACCTTTTCCTTTCCGCTCGTCCGCTCGATGAATCTCGGCGGCATTCGCATCCATCCGACAGACCTTGCTGTCGTCGGCGTGGCGTTGGCCGCCATGCTGGTGGTCTTCACGCTGCTCTATGTCACGCCTTTGGGCCGGCGCATGCGCGCGGTCGCCGACAATCCGCTACTGGCACGCGCCAGCGGCATCCGCTCAGCCTATGTGATGGTGGCGCTTTGGTTGATCGCGGGCGGGGTTTCGGCGCTGGCCGGCGTGCTGCTCGGCGTCAAGGCGATCGTCACGCCCGAAATGGGCTTCGACGTGCTGCTGCATATCTTCACCGCGACGGTGCTGGGCGGGATCGGCAATCCGCTGGGCGCGGTCGTGGGCGGCTTGGTGATCGGTATCGCGCAGGAATTGGCAAGCCCGATCGTCGGCGCCTCCTACAAACTCGCGGTCGGCTTCGTCGTGCTCGTCGCCCTGCTGCTGGTGCGCCCTCAAGGCCTGTTCGGCGGCGCGGAGGTTACGCGCTGATGGACGCCTATCTGATCGCCTTGGCCTCGTTCGGCCTTATCTATCTGCTGCTCGTCGTGGGCCTCAATCTGCAATACGGCTTTGCGGGACTCACGAATTTCGGCGTCGTCGGTTTCTACGCGTTGGGCGCCTATACGTCCGCAATTCTCGCGACGCGCGGCGTACCCGTGCCGTTGGCATTGGCGGGTGCGATGCTGGTCGCGATGGTACCGGCGTTTCTGCTCGGCCTGCTCAGCCTTCGTTTGCGCGACGATTATCTCGCGGTGGTAACGCTAGGCTTCGCCGAGCTGGTGAAGCTGGTCGTCACCAACGAAGCATGGCTGACGCGGGGACCCCACGGCATTCCCGATATTCCGCCGCTGGTCGATGCCGCGCTTTCGCCCGATCTGCGTCCGGCCGTCGAACTCGGCGTGTTGCTGCTGGTCAATGCCGTTGCGCTCTACGCGATCTGGCGGATCGTGCGCAGCCCGTTCGGTCGCGCAATCTTCGCCATCCGCGAGGACGAGACGGCGGTGACGGCGCTTGGCAAGGATCCGCTGGGGTTCAAGATCAAGGCGTTCATGATCGGCGCCGCGTTGGCTGGGCTCGCGGGCGGCTTGCAGGCGCATCATCTTTCCTACATCTCGCCCGAACAATTCCTGCCGATCCTGACCTTCTATGTCTGGATCGCGGTTCTGATCGGCGGTGTGGGCACATTGAGCGGCACGGTCGTCGGCACGGCGATCCTGATCCTGCTGCTGGAAGGTTCGCGTTTCCTGCGCGATCTGATCCCCGGCGTGTCGGAGACCGATCTTGCCAGCGCGCGTTTGATGATTGTGGGCCTCGCGATCGTCGTGGTCACGATCCATCGCCCCGAAGGGATCATGGGGAGGACCGCAAAGTGAGTCTTCTCGAACTCCAATCCTTGCGCAAATCCTTCGGCGGCTTCGCGGCGGTCGATGGCGTATCGATGTCGGTGCGCAAAGGCGGGCTTTACGGCCTGATCGGCCCGAACGGGGCGGGTAAGTCGACGCTGTTCGCGCTCGCCAGCGGCTTGATCGCGCAGGATGGCGGCAGCGTTCGCTTCGATGGCGCCGATGTCAGCCGCCTGAAGCCCGTCGATCGCGCGCGGCGCGGTTTGGTGCGGACCTTCCAGGTGCCGCGCGAGTTCAAACGTCTGTCGGTTTTGGAGAATCTGTTGGTTGCCGCACCCCGGCTTTCCGGTGAAAGCCTGTGGCGCGTCTTCCTGCAGCCCGGCACGGTCGCGCGCGATGAGAGGGTGGCGCGCGACCGTGCCGGGGAGATTCTCGAATTTCTTAAGCTCGGCCATGTGCGCGACGTCGCGGCGGGTTCGTTGTCGGGCGGGCAGAAGAAGCTGCTCGAGCTCGGCCGCGCTTTGATGCTCGATCCCAAGATCGTGCTGCTCGACGAGCCTTTCGCGGGCGTCAACGCGGTGCTGATCGAGGATATCAGCGCGCGCCTGCGGGAGTTGAAGGCGCTCGGCATCACTGTGTTCGTCGTCGAACACAATCTGCCCGCCTTGTGCGAACTGGTTGAAGAACTGCACGTGATGGATCGCGGCCGGTTGATCGCCTCGGGCGAGCCCGAACGCGTGCTGGAGATCGAAACCGTGCGCAGCGCCTATCTCGGGGGTGCGCGATGACGCTGCTCGCCCTTGAAGATCTGCGCGGCGGTTACGGCGAGGTCGATATCGTCCACGGCATCGATCTGACGGTGGCGGAGCGCGAGATCGTCGCCATCGCCGGCACCAACGGCGCAGGGAAGTCGACCTTGATCAAGGCGGCGATGGGCTTGTTGCCGCGTCTTTCGGGCCGCGTCGTGTTCGACGGGCGCGATATTGTCGGGCTGGATCCGGAGGATCGTCCCGGTCTCGGCATCGCCTATGTGCCGCAGGTCGCCAATGTCTTCGCCAAGCTGTCGGTGAAGGAAAATCTTCTGGTCGTCGAAAACGTACGCGATCGTAAGGCGCGGATCGCCGAGATGCTGGAGCTTTTCCCGGCGGTCGCGAACCGTTTGTCGACGCCGGCGGGCGCCTTGTCGGGCGGCGAGCGCCAAC
>JAIUNH010000294.1 GCA_020161965.1 Pseudomonadota bacterium | reverse complement strand
CGGCCATCAGCGTGGCATGGCGCCCGATACGCTCGATCCGCGCTACAAACATATTTCGCGGTTGCAGTATCAACTCGCGAAAATTGAATCGCTCGAAGCCGGTTACGACGATGTTGTGTGGCTATCTTCGCAGGGATTTCTCGAAGAAGCGCCGCGCTCCAATCTGTTCCTGGTCAAGAACGGTGTGTTGCGCACGCCGTCTTTGGGCGTGTTGCACGGCATCACGCGCATGACCTTCTGCGAATTGGCGGCGGAGCTGAATATTCCGGTCGAGACCGGCGCCTTGACCGCGTTCGATCTGTTCGCCGCGGACGAAGCGTTTACTTGCTCGACCTCCGGGGCGGCCCTGCCGATCCGCGAAGCGGCCGGCCGCATGATCCGCGGCGGTGCGCCGGGCCCGATCACCCAAAAGCTCAACGCGCTTTATTGGACGAAGCGCGAAGCCGGTTGGCACGGCACGAAGATCGGCTGAGATCTATTCCGCGGCGGCGTAGTCGTCGAGCACGGCGAAGATCGCACCTTCGATCAGCGTATCGGGCGTCGCGGCTTTCCCTGCCGCACGCAACGCGCCGATCTGCGCCGGGAAAAACTGGCTGATCAACGTTTCGGGGATCGTTGCCGCGCGCAGCCGCGCCAGCATATCGGCGACCGCCTTCTCCGCCGCCGGCGTTTGCCAGTAATAGCGGATGCGGTCGCTATAGCTGAAATGCCGGTCGATGCGCTGCTTGGCGTCGTCGCCATGGCAATGGCCGCGCCAGTAACCCGGCTGCGCTTGCATGATCGCTTCCATCGCATCAGGCAAGGAAGCGCCCGGCCGATCGCGATGCAGGATCGCGTCGATGGCGTCGAGCGCGTAGAGCGCCTCGCGCAATGCGAAAGTCAGGCCCGGCCCGACTTTCAACAGCGCGAAGCCATCGCACACCAAAGCTTGAAGTGCCGCGCGCGTTTGATAGTCGGTCGAATGCGCTTCGAATACCAAACGCTTATGCCGATCGAGCACGGCCCCCAAATGTCGCGCCTTCGCGGGATCGTAGGCCACGACGTTCTCGATGCCGAATTCCACGCCCGGCTGAACGACGATACCGATCGCGCGTTCGAACGCCCCGCGCAAACCCGCCTTCGCGAACGCGGCTTCATGTGCGGTGATGGTGCTTTCGGCGGCTTCGGCCGAAGTCGGCGTTAGCGTATCGATGCGTTCGCGCGCCCCGCCCGGCGGCGGCACTTCGGTGCCGATGACATAGACCGGGGCCGGCAGACCATTCGCACGCGCGGCCTCGTCCGCCACGCCGGCAAGGCTCGCGGCGCGCGCGGCGATGATCGCTTCGGGCACGGCCTCGCCGTCGTCGGCGCAGGCCATGCTGGCGTCGAGATGGATCTTGCGGAACCCGGCGGCGGCATAGGCAGCGACCATCGCGCGCGCCTTATCCATCGCCGCGTCGGCCGAAAGCTTGGTCCACGGGTTCGGACCCAGATGATCGCCGCCGAGAATCAAGCGATCGGCGGGGAGCCCGCATTCAGCCGCCAACGCCTCCGCCCGCGCGCGAAACGCCGCCGGCGTCAGACCCGTATAGCCGCCGTCTTGGTTCACTTGATTGCAGGTCGCTTCCACCAGAACGGGCTTGGACTTTGCCGCGCCATGGCGAAACGCCGCCGCCAACACCTTCGAATGCGCCGAACAAACCGACGTCAAACCTTTGGGTTTCCCGGCTTTTCGGGCTTCGGCGAGAGCCATCAGGACATCGGACATGGCGGTCGGGCTTTCCAAAGGGAGCGCGAAATCAGCATTTTGCCCCCTATTTCGATCACGTTGTCACTCGATTTTCATCAAAATAATTCACAAACGATCATGATCATGATTGACCGTGATCAAATCTTGGATCAGGCTTCACAAAACTGAAACTTTAACCGCCGTCCCGCAAGCGCCATGCAGCCAGACCGCGATACCGTGATCCGCCAGCACCTTTATACGAAGGGGCAAGCGTCGATTCAGGAACTCGCGGAGGTCGCGCAAGCCTCGCTCGCCACGATCCGCCGCGATCTGCTGCGTCTCGAAGACAAGGGCATGGTCGAGCGCACGCATGGCGGGGCGCGCATCGCGGGCAAGGTCGGGCTGGAAGTCGCGTTCGAAGCGCGCGAGCTTCAGAACATCGCCGCCAAGAAAGCCATCGCCCAAGCTGCCTATTCCCGGCTGCAGCCGGGCACGAGCGTGATGCTCGATGCGGGTTCCACCGTGCTGCAACTCGCGCGGTTGCTGCGCGTCGCCCCGCTGCCGTTGACCGTGTTCACCAATAGCCTGGTCGTGGTGCAGACGCTGAACGGCGTCGAGGATTTGCGGCTGACGCTGCTGGGCGGCCAAGTGCGCCCGGAGAACCATTCGGTCGTCGGGCCGATCGCCGAAGCGACGATCGAGCGTTTGTGGTTCGATCAATTGTTCCTGGGGGCGAGTGCGGTTCAGGACGACGGCACGCTGTCGACGCCCGACGCGGCCGAGGCGAGCATCAATCTGCGCATGCTTCAGCGCGCCACGCGGCGCTGCATCCTGGCCGACGCGACGAAATTCGGCCAAACCGCGACCTATGGCGTCGCGAAAATCGAAGCCGCGACGGACGTAATCTCCGATGCGGGCCTCGACGCACGCTGGCGCGCGCGCCTCGCCGACTGCCTGAAGGCCGGGATCGCCTATGGCGATTCGACGATGGGGAAGGCCGAAAAGGTGAATGTCGAGTACGTGTCGGCCAACCCGACGGGGCCTCTGCACGTCGCCCATGCGCGCGGCGCTGTCGTGGGCGACGCGCTCGCCAACCTGCTGCACAAGGCGGGCTACGACGTCACCAAGGAATATTACATCAACGACGCCGGCGCCCAGGTCGACAAGCTCGGCCAGTCGACCTACCTGCGCTACCGCGAGGCGCTGGGCGAGAAGATCGACTCGATCCCCGAAGGCCTCTATCCCGGCGAATATCTCAAGGAAGTGGGCGCCGCGATCGCCCAGCGCGACGGCGCGCGGTGGATCGGCAAGCCCGAGGCCGACTGGCTGCCCGAGATGCGCGCCTTCGCCATCGCCACGCTGATGGCCGAGATCAAGGCCGACCTCGAGACGCTGGGCGTCAACATGGACGTCTTCTCGTCGGAGCGCGCGCTCGTCGAGAGCGGCGCCGTCGATCGCGCCTTCGAGGAGCTGACGCGGCAGGGCCTGATCTACCAGGGCCGGCTGGAGCCGCCGAAGGGCCAGTTGCCCGACGACTGGGAAGACCGCGAGCAGACCCTGTTCCGCGCGACGCAGTTCGGCGACGAGGTCGACCGGCCGCTCAAGAAGTCGGACGGCAGCTGGACCTACTTCGCCAACGACATCGCCTATCACCACGACAAGTACCGTCGCGGCTTCGCGGACATGATCGACGTGTGGGGTGCCGACCATGGCGGCTACGTCAAGCGCATGAAGGCGGCGGTCAGCGCGATCACGGCCAAGCAGGGCGAACTCGACGTCAAGCTCTGCCAGCTCGTGCGCGTGATGCGCAACGGCGAGCTGGTGCGCATGTCCAAGCGCGCCGGCACCTTCGTGACGCTGCGCGACCTTCTCGACGAGGTCGGGCCCGACGTCGTGCGCTTCACGATGCTCACGCGCAAGAACGACGCGCCGTTCGACTTCGACCTCGTGAAGGCCACCGAACAGTCACGCGACAACCCGGTCTGGTACGTCCAGTATGGCCACGCGCGGACCCGCTCCGTGATGCGCCAGGCGACGGCCGCGGGCATTGCGATCGACGGTCTCGGCAGCGCGCCGCTCGACCGTCTTGCCGACGTGGGCGAACTCGCGCTGATCCGGATGATCGCCCAGTGGCCCCGCCAGGTCGAGGCGGCGGCGGTGGCGCACGAGCCCCATCGCATCGCCTTCTATCTCTACGACCTGGCAGCCGCCTTCCATTCCCACTGGAATCGGGGACGGGAGGAGCCGGGCCTGCGCTTCGTGATCGAAGGCGACTCCGATCTCACGCGGGCGCGTCTGGCATTGGTACAGGGAATCGGTTTTGTGATAGGATCGGGTTTAAAGGTCTTCGGCGTAACACCCGTCGAGGAAATGAGATAACAAATGCATGTTCGCCGGTCCCCCTCCGGCGACGGACCAACGATCTACCGGCCCAACGAGTCGGTAGCTGTGCGGCTCGATCCTCCGCCTCGGCCCGTCGCGCATGAGCCCGATTCGATTCCCCCGCCGCCCCGGGACTCGCTGCTCATGCGGGTCAACCGTCGCCGCGGCCAGATCCTCACGGTGATGGTTTCGATCGCCGCCATCGCGAGTTTCGGCTCTGTGGTCTGGTGGGCCCACAACCAGGACGTCAAGGCAGGCGGAAGGGGGCTGGAGCCTCTGGTCGTACAGGCGCCCACCACGCCGGCGCGAATCAAGCCCGAGAATGCCGGCGGCCTCGTGGTGCCCAACCAGGACAAGGAAGTCTTCAACCGCATAGCGCCCGGTGCCGTGCCCGCCCAGCCCGAGAAGCTGTTGCCGGTCGCCGTGACGCCGAAGCTGCCGGCCAACGGCCTGCCGCTGCCGGCCTCGCCGCCGAGACAGGCGGAAGCGGCCAAGACGCCCACACCGCTGCAGCCGGCCTCGACCACCGGCGGCCCCACCCCGGCGCCCGCCGTCACCGAACCCAAGGGGCCGGCCAATCCGCCGAACATGCAGCAGTCGACCAACGCGCCGACCACGACCGAAAGCGGGCCCAGTATTGCCAGCCTGATCGAGAACATGTCTGGCCCGACCGGCGGCTGGCGCATCCAGGTCGCCTCGGTGAAGAACGAGGACGTCGCCAAGTCGACCTGGGCGCGGCTGCAGAGTGCGCACGGCGAGCAACTGGCGAACCTGCGCATGCAGGCTGTGCGCGTCGATCTCGGCGATCGCGGTGTCTGGTATCGCGTGCAGGCCGGCCCGCTCGACGAGAAGCAGGCCCATTCGGTCTGCGCCTCCCTGAAGGCCCGCAAGGCCGACTGCGTCTCGGTCCCGCCCGCGCGCTAGGATGTGGATTGAGACGACGGAATTCGGAATCAACCTCTTCCCCATTCGGATGGGGAAGTGCCCCGTCATACTGGGCGATGGGGTCATGGGCCGAGCGACGTTCGGCCTCTTTCTGACCCCTCCGTCGGCTTCGCCGCCACCTTCCCATTTGAATGGGGAGGAAGGTAATTCGGCCTCGCCCAGAAAAAGGATTTGCCGATGAGCCGCCCCCGCGCGCTGATTTTGGGCTGCGCCGGGACGGAACTGTCGGCGGAGGAGCGCGCCTTCTTCCGTGACGCCGATCCGCTGGGCTTCATCCTGTTCGCTCGCAACATCGACACGGTCGAGAGCACGCGCCGTCTGGTCGACGATCTTCGCTCGTGCGTG
>JAIUNH010000293.1 GCA_020161965.1 Pseudomonadota bacterium | reverse complement strand
TCAGCCCCAGATCCAATGCTGCGGCCTTGATACCCGCCGCGATGGCGCCGCCGCGCTCGAACGGCTTCTTGGTCGCGCGATCCTCGACCAACTCCAGCGCCATCAGCAGGCCGCGCCCGCGGATATCGCCGATATGGGGATGGTTCGCGAAGCGCTCGTCGAAAATGCCGCGCAACTGCTGGCCGCGCTTGCGGACATTGGCGAGCAAGCCCTGCTTCTCGACGACATCGAGCACGGCCAAGGCCGCCGCGGCACCGCAGGCATGGCCCATATAAGTGTGGCTATGCGCGACGGCGCCGGAGCCGTCTTCCATCGCTTCGACGATTTTGGGTGCGAGCAGCACCGACGCAATCGGCTGATAACCGGCTCCAAGACCTTTCGCGATCACCGCGATATCGGGCGCAATACCTTCCTGTTCGAAAGCGAACCAGGTGCCCGTGCGGCCCGAGCCCGACATGACTTCGTCCAGGATTAGCAGCACGCCGTATTTGTCGCAGATTTCGCGGATACGCTTGAAATAGCCGGCCGCACCGGGTGCCGCGCCCAGCGTGGCGCCGGTCACCGTTTCGGCGATGAAGGCCGCGACATTCTCGGGCCCTACCCGCAGGATCTCGACTTCAAGCTCGTTCGCGACGCGCAGCGCATATTGCGCTTCCGTCTCGCCGTCTTGCTTGTCGCGATAAAGATAGCAGGGCGCGATATGCGCGACCTGAAACATATAAGGCAGATACGGCGCGCTGCGGACCGCGTGGTTACCGATCGACAACGTGCCCAGCGTGTTGCCGTGGAAGCTTTGGCGGCGTGCGATGAACTTGGAACGCGACGTTTCGCCCTTCTCGACGAAATACTGGCGCGCGTTCTTCAGTGCGGCTTCCATCGCTTCCGAACCGCCGCAATAGAGGCTGGCGCGCGCGAAGGCGCCGGGCACAATCCCGGTCAGACGCGCCGCCAGCGTTTCCAGCACATCGGCGGTGAAATAGCCCGTATGCGCGAAGGCGAACGCGTCGAGCTGGCGCTTGATCGCGTCGATCACCGTGCGGTCGGAATGGCCCAGGCACGACACCGCCGCCCCGCCGCACGCGTCGAGATAGCGCCGCCCGGCCTGATCGACGAAGTACACGCCATCGCCCTTGGCGGCGAGCGGCGGCACCTTGCGCACTTCGCGGTGCAGGACGCGGCTGGTATTGGCGTTCGCCATCGCTTCAGGACCTCAGCGGGATTTTTCCATGATCGTGTGCGATTGCTCGCGCATGAACTGCGGCAGATCGTAGGGGCCGAAACCGCCCTTGCCCGACACCCCGGACCCCTTCCAGCCCGCGAAGGTCTGGTAGGTGGGCCATGCGCCCGTCGTGGCGCCCGACGCACGATTGGCGTAAAGCACGCCCGCTTCCGCGCGATCGAGGAACATCTGCAGCTCGGCCTTATCCTCGGCATAGGCGCCGGCGGTCAGGCCGTATTTGACCGAATTGCCCGCATCGATCGCCGCCCCGAGATTGTCGTAGAGCATGAGCGCGATGAACGGCAGGAACAATTCGTCGGTCAACAGGTGGTGCCCGGCGGGAAGTCCCGCGACGATCGTCGGCTCGACATACAGGCCACGATCGAAGATGCCGCCCGACAGGCGCTTGCCGCCATGCAGGACCTTACCGTCCTTGGCGGCGGCAGCCGCCGCCTTGAGATAGGTATCGAGCGCGTCCTTCGAAATGATCGGGCCGATGAACGTGCCCGATTCGCGCGGGTCGCCGATCACCAGCTTCTTGGTGAAGGCGAGCAGCTTTTCGACGAATGCGTCATAGACCTTGCGGTCGATATAGGCGACTTCGGCCGCACTGCATTTCTGGCCTTGCAAGCCGAACGCGGAGCGCGCCACGCCTTCGGCCGCGACGTCGAGATCGGCGGACTTGGTCACGTAGACCGGGTTTTTGCCGCCCATCTCCACGATCACAGGCCGCATATACGGACCTTGCGCGAATTGGCGGAAGATCGACATGCCGACATCGTGCGAGCCGGTGAAGGCGATCGCGTCGATGCCCTTGGCCGCAGCGACCAGTGGACCCGCCTTCTCGCCGCACACCATATTGACCACGCCCGCGGGCACGCCCGCATCGGCCAGGATCTTCACCAGCAGGCTGGCGGTCAGGCCGGCACCGGGGCTGGGCTTGTAGACCACCGCATTGCCCGAGACGATCGACGGAATGATCATCTTGAAGGACAGCGCCACGGGGAAATTGAACGGCGCGATGACGCCGAACACGCCATAGGGCTTCAACACCGTCACCGTGCGCTCGTTGGGCGTGGCGCGCGACAGCGTCGTTTCGAAGCCTTGGTTCTTTTCGAAATCCGCGCAAAAATGGCGGATCATATCGACGGCTTCTTCGACTTCGCCCATCGCTTCGAGGCGCGACTTGCCGACTTCGAGCAGATTGGCGACGCCGAGTTCGAATTTGCGCGCTTCCAGGATCGTCGCGGCGCGGCGCAAGATCGACAGGCGCACGGACCAATGCAGCCCGTACCAGCCGGGCTGGGCCTTGCGCGCAGCGGCGACCGCGCGCGCGACGGCCCCCGCCGAAGCGTCGAAAAATGTCCCAAGTTGTACTTTATCGTCGAACGGCGCCGGGACCGTGTACGACGTGCCGTCGCGATCTTCACGGCCGTCGATCACGTTCGGGATCGTTTTGCCCAAACCCGCGACGAATTCAGGAATATAGCCATCCAACAGCTTATGGACGCCCGCGAAGTTCTCACGGACATTCGAGTAAGTGACCCGCGGCAGCGCTTCAGCCAATGGCATATCCCTGTTCCTTCACTTGTTCGAGTGGGGACATTATTAGTTCTATATAGAACATTTGTCAATGCACCGAAGATCGCCCGAACCCACAAGATCGCTGGATTTCGCGCGCGTGCGGCACCGTTCCGGCAGTCGCATTATCTTTACAATGGAACTTTCCCGGCGCGCCGAATCGGGTATTATCCGGACCGTTACGGGGGCCGAAAACCAAGATGCCGCAAGCAGATCACGCGAAAATACTTGAGCAGAGCGAAGTTCGATTCGGATACCGCATCGCCGTGCTGGCGAACTGGTATCGCGGCCCCGGTTATAAATTGATCGAACAGCGGCACGGCATCACCGAGCCGGAATGCAGCGTTTTGTTCTGCGTCGGCCATTCCAACGAACTAACCGCGACCGATGTGTGCCACATCACCGGCCGGCCGCGGAACAGCATGAGCCGCGCCATCCATATCCTGCTGCGCAAGAAGCTGATGGCGCGCGAATCCGATCCCGGCGACGCCCGGCGCAAAATCCTGCGGCTGACCAAGCCGGGCTACGCGCTCTACCGACAGATCGTACCGGTCTTCGTGGAGAGCGAGCGCAACATGCTGACACCGCTCAGCCTGTCGGAGATTTCCGATCTCGACCGCTTGCTGACCAAGATGATCGCGCACACGTCGCAGTCGCACAAAATCTACTGATCAGGCTTCGCCGGCCGGTGCCGCGAAAACACGGCTCGCGGCCGCCTGCCAGCCGATGGCAAGCGTCGCGCCGGCCCGCACATCGTATTTGCCAAATCCAGCCGACGGCGCCTTCAGCAATATCTCGCGGGGGCCCAGCTGGCACGGCACCAAAACGTGATCGCCGTTATAGACGACGTCGCGCACGGTCACGTCGACGCGATTGTCGATCGGCGCTTGTGGTGCGATCGCGATCAGTTCCGGCCGCAGCGTGATCAGCGCGCGATCGCCCGGCTGCAAGCCGGCACCCGGCTCCGCCAAGATCGGAATTCCGCCATCGAGCAGGATACGCCGCCCGCTTTCGCCCGCCTCGACACGGCCATACAGCGAATTATTCTCGCCCACGAAGCGCGCAACAAACGGTGTGGCCGGGCGTTCGTAGATCTCGGTCGGCGACGCGATCTGCTCGATCCGGCCCCGATTGAACACGGCGATACGGTCCGACATCGTCAGCGCTTCGGATTGGTCGTGCGTGACGTAGACCGCCGTCATCCCGATCTGGGCATGGATGCGCTTGATCTCCAACTGCATCGACTCGCGCAAACGGCGGTCGAGCGCCCCCAGCGGCTCGTCCATCAACACCAAACGCGGCTCGAACACCAAAGCGCGCGCCAGCGCCACGCGCTGCTGTTGGCCGCCGGAGAGTTGTGCCGGATGACGCGCGGCGAAATCGGTGAGATGCACTTTCGCCAGCGCCGCCGTCACCTTGGTCGCGATCGCGGCACGGTCCATGCCGCGTTGGCGCAGCGGGAAAGCGAGGTTTTCCGCAACCGTCATATGCGGGAACAGCGCGTAATTCTGGAACACGACGCCGATATTGCGTTTATGCGGCGGATCGCGCGTGATCGATTGACCCGCGACAAGAATATCGCCCGCATCCGGCGCTTCGAAGCCCGCCAGCATCATCAAGCAGGTCGTCTTGCCCGAGCCCGACGGCCCGAGCAGCGTCAGAAATTCGCCTTCGACGACGTCGAGATCGAGCCCGTCGACCACTTTGGTGCGACCGTCATAGCTTTTGGCAATTTTGGAAAAGCGCACGAAGTCGCGCCGCAGGGCGGTCGACATTCTATTCCTCCGCGTTGCGAAGTCTGTCCCCGCGCTGGCGCAAATACTCCACGCACAGCATCAAACCGCAGGAGACGACGATAAGGACGAGCGAAATGGCGACAAGCGACGGCGTCAACTCGTCGCGCAGACCGCTGAACAACTGGCGCGGCAGCGTCAATGTCGAGGGCGAGGACACGAACAGCGCCACGACCACTTCATCGAACGAAGTGACGAAGGCGAATACGGCCCCCGACGCCACACCGGGTGCTATCAACGGCAACGTCACCTGCCGGAAAGTCACGAAGGGTCCCGCCCCCAGCGATGCTGCCGCCCGTGCGAGATTGGGATCGAAACCCTTCAAGCTTGCCGTCACGGGGATGACGACGAAGGGCAGCGCCAAACCGGCATGGGCCAGCACGATCCCGACGAAGGAACCGTGCAAACCTACGCGCGCCAGCACCAGCGTCGCCGCCAGCGCCACGATCACCACCGGCATCACCATCGGCGACAACAGCAACGCGCGCACGAGCGCCTTGCCGGGAAAATTGGCACTTTCGAGACCGAACGCCGCCATCGTGCCCAGCGGCACGGCGATGACGACGGTCAGCAACCCGACGATCATGCTGTTGCGCAAGGCGAACATCCACGGATACGCCTCGAACACGACGCCGAACCAGCGTAGCGAAAATCCGGGCAGCGGATAGGACAGCGAGGTGCCGGAGCTGAAGCCGATCGGCAGAATCGCGAGGATCGGCCCCAGCAAAAAGCCGAGGACCAAAGCGCTCCATGCGGCGAGGGCGAAATTGATGCGCGGTCGCATGCGAC
>JAIUNH010000292.1 GCA_020161965.1 Pseudomonadota bacterium | reverse complement strand
CCGTGCTGCCCTTGCGCGGCAAGATCCTCAATGTCGCTTCCGCCACGCGCGACAAGCTCGCCGCGAACCAGCAGATTTCCGATCTCGTGCAGGCGCTGGGCTGCGGCGTGGGCTCGAACTACCGGCCGGATGATCTCCGCTACGACCGCATCATCATCATGACGGACGCGGACGTCGACGGCGCGCATATCGCCTCGCTGCTCATCACCTTCTTCTACCGGCAGATGCCGCGCCTGATCGACGAAGGCCATCTCTTCATCGCCGCGCCGCCGCTCTACAAGCTGACGCAGGGCACGAAGAGCGTCTACGCGCGCGACGACGCGCATCGCGCCGAACTGGAAAAGAGTGTGCTGAACGGACGCGGAAAGATCGAGGTCTCGCGCTTCAAGGGTCTTGGCGAAATGCCGCCCAGCCAGTTGAAGGAAACGACGATGGACCCCAAGCGGCGCACGCTGCTGCGGGTCGTCGTGCCGCACGCGCATGAAACGGCCGAGCGCGAAGACACCGAGCAGCGCGTGGAAAGCCTGATGGGCCGCAAGCCGGAGCTGCGCTTGGCCTTCATCCAGGAACACGCCAAGTTCGCGACCGAACTGGACGTCTAAGCTTTCAAGTATTCGAACAAGGCGCGCGCGGCGGGGAGCAGTCCCGCCACGCGGCGCACGCACAGCACCAAGCGCCGTCGCGCGAAATCGTCGGCGAGTGCGATACCCTTCACGGGCAGTGACGCGGCCGCGCGTTGTGCGGCGACGCGCGACATCACCGCGATCCCGGCCCCACTCGCCACGAGCCGCGCCACGCCGTCGAAAGTCGGCACGCGCGCGCGGACATGAAGCGTCTTGCCCAAACGCTCGGCATGTTCGGCGACCAGATCGAACTGCGCGCGCGTTTCGGGCAGCGCCACCATCGGCAAATCGGCGATCGCAGCAAGGCGCAAGGATTTACGCGCCGCCAGCGCATGATCGCGGGGCAGCAGCACCCACAGCGGATCGTCGCGATAGGGGAAAATCCGCAAATCGCCCAAAGGGGCCGTATCGGCCGCCACGCCGATCTCCGCGGCGCCGACCGCGACGGCGCGCGCCACGTCGATACTGCGCTGTTCGACAATCTCCACGTCGATGCGTGGGTTTGCGGCAAGGAAAGCGCCCAGATCCGCCGGCAGATGTTCCGATGCCGCCCCGGTATTCGCCGCGAGCCGGACGAGGCTGCGCGTCGTGCGGCCATAGACAGCCATGTCGGCCCGCATCCGATCGAGACCTTCGACCAGTGACGACGCATGGCGCTTGAACGCCTGGCCGCTCGCGTTCAACGCCAATCCGCGCCGATGGCGCAGGAACAAGGGCGTGTCGAGATCGGCCTCCATGCCTTTGATGCGCGCGCTGGCCGAGGCGAGCGACAGGCGCAGTTTGGCCGCTCCGGCGGCGAGCGAGCCCGTGTCGGCGACCGCGAGGAACAAGCGCAAATCGGCGGGATCGAAGCGCATTCGGATACTCCGAAGTCAAATTCCGGATTTTCCGTATTGTGATCCGCCGGGCGCCTGCGTCAAGCTTGCGCCATGATCGACCCGCTTCTCGCTTTCATCGCCTTCGTCTTCCTGATCGGCGGCTTTTCCAAAGGCGTGCTCGGCATGGGTTTGCCGACGGTCACGATGGGCTTGCTCGCCGTCGCCATGACGCCGATCCAGGCGGCGGCATTTCTGATCGTGCCGTCCTTCGCGACCAATCTCTGGCAGATGCTGTCGGGCGGGCATTTCCGCGCTTTATGCGCACGTCTCTGGCCCTTCCTGGTGCCGCTGATCCCGGCGACATGGCTCGCCTCGGGCGCCATGACCGGCGACTATGCGGGCTATGCCGGACCCGCTTTGGGCATCACGCTGCTAATCTATGCAGGGCTGACGCTTGGCGGAATGAAATGGCGCGTGGCGCCAGCACGCGAGAAAATCACGGGCGTGTTGGTGGGTATCGCCACGGGCCTCGTCACCGGCGTCACGGGCGTGTTCGTGATGCCGGCCGTGCCCTTTCTCCAAGCGATCGGGCTGGAGAAGGACGAGCTCGTCCAAGCGCTCGGCATCGCCTTCATGGTGTCGACAGCCGCCCTCGCGATGGGGCTGGGGCGCGCCGGGATGTTCGGGCTCGACGAAGCGGCGAATTCGCTGGTCGCCTTGCTGCCCGCTTTGGCCGGGATGTGGCTCGGCCAAAGCGTGCGCGCAAAGCTGTCGGTCGTCATGTTCCGGCGCGTGTTCTTCCTCGGCCTTACGGCTTTAGGGGCTTACCTCGTCTTGCGCGCCGTTCTTTAGGCGGCGCGCATCTTCACAACGAAGCCGTCGATCTGGGCGCGCAGGCTTTCGGCCAATCGGGCCAGATCGTCGGCGGCGGTCAGTACATGCGCGGCCGCCGTCCCGGTCTCGTCGGTCGATTGCGTCACGGCCGCGATATTGCTCGACACCACCGCCGTGCCCGACGCGGCCTGCTGGACATTGCGCGCGATTTCCTGCGTCGCGGCCCCCTGCTCCTCGACCGCCGACGCGATCGTGGTCGCGATCTGGCTGACTTGGCCGATCGTGGTACCGATCGTGCCGATCGCCCCCACGGCCTTGCCGGTGGCACCCTGGATCGCGGAAATCTGCGCCGCGATTTCCTCGGTCGCTTTCGACGTTTGATTGGCGAGCGTCTTCACTTCCGATGCGACGACCGCGAAACCCTTACCCGCCTCGCCCGCGCGCGCCGCTTCGATCGTGGCGTTGAGGGCGAGAAGATTGGTCTGCGACGCAATGTCGTTGATGAGCTTCACCACATCGCCGATCTTCTCGGCGGCGGCGGCAAGCGAGCGTACTTGACCGTTGGTATCTTCGACCTGCGCCACCGCTTCGCCTGCCACGCGGGTCGATTCCGCGACTTGGCGGCTGATCTCGACGATCGAGGCCGACAACTCCTCGGCCGCCGATGCCACCGTTTGCACATTGGTCGAAGCCTGTTCGGAAGCGGCCGCGACCGAGACGGATTTCTTGCTCGCGTCGTCCGCCATCGAGGACATCGATTTGGACGTCGCCTGCAGTTCGCTGGACGCGGCAGCGAGCGTTTTCAACGACGACGACACGGATTCGTCGAACGTGCGGATATCCGCCTCGATCGCAAGCTGGCGGCGCTCCTTGGCCTCGCGTGCCGCGCGCTGTTCGGCTTCCAACGCGTCGCCTTCGATCATCTTCTTCTTGAAGAATTCGACCGCGCGTGACATGTCGCCGATTTCGTCGCTGCGCGCCGCCCCGGGGATTTCGGTCGCAAGATCATGCGCGGCGAGGCGCTGCATCGCCTCCGTCAGCGCGCGGATCGGGGCCGAAATGCGGCGCATCGCGATCAGGAATCCCGCGACGATCAAACCGACCGCGAGCAGCAGCAGAAGCGCGTTAAGCGCCAAGGCGCTTTGCGCCGCGACGATCTGGTCGTCCGCCATGCGCACGATCTCCGCCAGCGCGACCAGCGACACATTGCCGATCAAAGCCAAAGCTTCGATGCGCGTGCGCAGGAAATCGGGTGCGGCCATCGCGGGCTTCTCGCCGGCGGCGAGTTGCTTGCCCATCGTCAGATTTTCTTCCGCCATCGGGCCGGCGAAATTCGGCTGTGCAGCCTTCACCGCCGCGTCGATCGAGCGGGCGAGTTCGGGACGCGCGGCCGTTTCGCGCACGATCGCCCAGGCGGCCGACGCGATGCCCAGATCGCGCGCTTGCGCTTGGGCTTCGTCCGCCGTCCAGCCACGACCGGCCGACAGCGTCGATCCGATGCGCAGCACGGTCGACCCGGCGGCGCTGCGCACGGTCCACGCCGCGCGCTTGACGCTCAGGGTCTGGTCGATGACCGGATCGAAGAACAGCAGCGAATTTTCCAGCAGCGTGCCGGTCGCTTCGAGTTGGTCGAGGAAGTTCTGCCCCAGGCCCGCCCAATCGCGGATCAGGCCCGCGTCGCGCTGAAGCGAACGGCTTCGCCAAGCGACGGGCTAACCATTTCGCCCTCCCACATGACGCGCCTGCCACGCACGACGGTTCCGACCGGCCAGCCGCTCTACAACAATCGCGCAGGTTGGGCGCACGACCGATTGAAGCGCGCGGGACTGTCGTCCAGTCCCAAGCGCGGTATCTGGTGTCTTACCGAGGCCGGACGGAAACTTGCCGCGGAAAGCACGGCGCCGCTGACGCGGATGCAGATACAGGAGATTGCCCGCGGTTTTCTCGATGTCCGGCTTCGCACGGGTGCGACCGACGAGGATTTGCCTCCGCCCTTACAGCCGGTTCCTTCGCCGGATACACAGAGTCCGGACGACAGGTTGCAGGAAGCGCTCGCCGAGATTCGCGCGGCCGTGGCAGCCGATTTGCTCGATCTTCTCGGACAAGTTTCACCCAAGTACTTCGAGACGGTGGTTCTCGATGTGCTGCACAAGCTTGGGTATGGTGCCAGCCGACGTGACCTGCAACGTGTCGGTGGAAGCGGAGACGCCGGCATCGATGGCGTGATCTCGCTCGATCGTCTCGGGCTGGAGAAGGTCTATGTCCAGGCCAAGCGATGGCAGGGAGCAGTCGGGCGTCCCGAGATCCAGAGCTTCTATGGTGCCTTGGCAGGTCAGCGGGCCAACAAGGGTGTCTTCATCACGACCTCGACGTACACGCAGCAGGCCGTCGAGTTCGCTCGCTCGGTCGAGCGCATCGTGCTGATCGACGGCATGCGTCTGGCGGGCTTCATGATGGATTGCCAAGTCGGCGTTTCCATCCAGCAGATCGGCATTCCGAAGATCGACAGCGACTACTTCGACGAATAGGCGCTGCAGCGCGGACGACCACCCCATGGGGCGAACCGCTGGACACGACCATTCGCCCTGCAGAAGCGCCGAGGAGCGGAGCCGACCAGCGGAGAGCCGAGATGCTCGGCTCGGGCGTCGCGGACGAACAAGAGCAGCGGAGCAAGCTCCGCTCTACGGATGCAATGCCTTCGTGGAGCCGAGCTTGCTCGGCGCGGGCGTTGCGGACGACCAAGAGTAGCGGAGCAAGCTCCGCTCCACGGAAGCGGAGTAACCCGCGCGCCGCGAGGCGAGCGGAATCCTCGATTCGACACATCAAAGTACGAGCGAAGAACCAACCCTGCGTCGTGAGAAGTGCGCGCTTCGAGGCGAGTGGGATTCTCAAGGCAACGCGTCCATGGCGCCACCGCGCCACCCGTCAGTTGCGCAACTTCCACCCGCTGCGGAACACCCACCACACGAAGCCGAGGCAGAGCGCGAGGAAGCCGAGCGTCATGCCGGTCGCGACGCCGATGTGCACGTCGGCGACGCCGTGGAAGCTCCAGCGGAAGCCGCTGATCAGGTAGACCACCGGGTTGAGCAGGGTCACCTTCTGCCAGAA
>JAIUNH010000291.1 GCA_020161965.1 Pseudomonadota bacterium | reverse complement strand
CCGATCTGCGCCGATCGAGTTCCTGGCGCAGCGCGTGGCGCTCGCCCGCGAGCGAACCGTCGGCGGTATAGGCGTTGTCGGTCGTGCGTTCGTCCATGGCGGCGAGTGTATCAATTTATTCGCGCCGGAATCCACGTTTGGTTCGCACGAAAAAGAAGGCCCGCATCCCTTGAGAGGATGCGGGCCCGATCGAGTCGACAGGGAGATACGTTTACTTCGCGGCTTCGAGCGCCGCCAGCTTGGCGCCGGCCAAGGCGGCGAAGCCTTGGACTTCCGACAGCTTCCTGTGCGGGAAGGCGACGCCGAGATTCCACGGGAAGATGAGGTGAATCCAGCGATGCATGCGGATGACGTAAGTCATCATCGCGCCGGTCAGTTCGATATATTCCTGCTTCGTCTTCAGCGTATCGAGCGAGTCCGCGTACATCTGACCGACTTCGTGCATGTTCGTCAGGCCCAGATCGGTCATGAACTCGAACACGTTGAACGTGCCGGTCAGGAATTCGCGCGTCAGGCGGTTGAGGGCCGGCAGCTCGATATCGTCGTAACCGGCGATCTTCAGGAAGCGGTACATGACGTCGGCGCCGACGAGCATCAGATAGGCTTCGAGATGCACGAGCACCGAGAAGGATTGTTCGGCGCTGCCCGCACCGCTGTCGATCACGCCCCAGCGGATTTTCTGGATTTCGACCGGCTCGTCGAACCAAACGCGGTCGATTTCCTTTTCGATGATCGCTTTGGCTTCGCGCCAATCGCCTTCGAACTTCTTGATGGCGTGCATTAGGCGGCCCTCCGCACGTTGATTTCGACGATGGAGCGGCGGGGCAGGGCGACCGTGTTCTGCCACACGAATTCGCCCAGTTTGCGCAACGTGTCGAGATCGGCTTCGCGCACCTGGCCGAATTTGTTGACCTTGGCGCTTTCGGTGATGCGGCCATAGGTCATGCAAATCGATTGGCCGGGCGCGTAGAGATAAACGGCGCCGGGCGACCGCTGGACCATGTTGCTGCGGCCCAGATGAACGATACGCGTCGGCGTCCAGATCGCTTCACCCGACACGACGACATGGCCCAGCACGCTGCGCAACGGCAGTTGCTTCATCACCTGGGCGATGACGTCGGGATTGTCCTGGGTCAGCAATTCGACCTTGAAGGAGAGTCCGGCGCCCGGGGCGCTGAACTCGAGAAATTCAGGTTTCGACATAGGCGGCCTTTCCGAACCGGTGGAGCGGTTCGGAGTGTTATGAATAAAATCATATTGAAAGTCAATGAATGTAAAAAACCATTCTTTTTTAGAAACTCGGCGGGGTACAGGCGCTGACGACTTCGCATTCCTCCTTGCCCGCGTTGCGAAAGCGATGGGGCAGGCGGGAGTCGAAGTAATAGGCGTCCCCCGGTCCCAGCATGCGCTTCTTGCCGTCGACCGTGACTTCCAGCCGGCCGCGCACGACCACGCCGCCTTCGAACCCGTCATGGCTCAGATGGTTGCGCCCGGTGTCGGAGCCGGGCTGGTAGCGCTCGTGCAGGATTTGCAGCGGGCGCTGTTTCAAATTCCGTCCGACCTGGCGATAGGAGATGCCCTTCTCGCCGATCTCGGTCAGTTCGCGCGCGCGATAGAAATGCTCGGTCTCGACCGGTATTTCGCGCGCGAAGAAATCGGCGAGCGATATATCGAGCCCGTCGAGCACGCGTTTGAGCGTGCCGACCGACGGGCTGGTGCGCCCGGATTCGATCATCGAAATCGCGGGCGCGCTCAAGCCCACTTTCTGCGCCAAAGCGCGTTGCGATAGCCCCGCGCGTTCGCGCAAACCCCGCAGCACGTCGCCGATTTCGATGTCCATGACCGTTCCTTCGTAAAGCGCGATAAGTATTCTTATCACCGGGAACGAACATCCCGCAATTTCAATGGGATCGTCGCTTAGCGCTTTCGATTGCGGCGGTCATCGGGGGCCCCTAGCATCGCAGTTCAGCCGAGGAGGGCCGCCCTATGACCGCCGCGATCAAAACCGCCGATCCCAACAATCTCGAAGCTTTGTGGATGCCCTTCACTGCGAACCGGCAGTTCAAGAAGAAGCCGCGCATGTTGGCGGGCGCCAAGGGCATGTTCTATTCCACGCCTGACGGGCGCGAAATTCTCGACGGCACATCGGGCCTGTGGTGCGTCAACGCCGGCCATGGCCGCCAGAAGATCGTCGACGCGATCGCCAAACAGGCCGCGACGATGGATTACGCGCCCGGCTTCCAGATGGGCCATCCGATCAGCTTCGAATTCGCGTCGCGCTTGCAGGCGATTTTGCCGGGCGATCTCGACAAGGTGTTCTTCACCAATTCCGGTTCCGAAAGTGTGGATACGGCGCTGAAGATGGCGCTCGCCTATCACCGCGCGAAGGGCCAAGGCCAACGCGTGCGCTTCATTGGGCGCGAGCGCGGCTATCACGGTGTTGGCTTCGGCGGCATCTCGGTCGGCGGCATCGTCGCCAACCGCAAGCAGTTCGGGCTTCAGCTGCCCTATACGGATCATCTGCCGCATACGCATTTGCCCGAAAAGAACAGCTTCGTGCGCGGCCAACCCGAGCATGGCGCGGAACTCGCCGACGCGCTCGAAAAGCTCGTCACGCTGCACGACGCCTCGACCATCGCGGCCGTGATCGTCGAGCCGATGGCGGGTTCGACCGGCGTGCTGATTCCGCCCAAGGGTTATCTCGAACGCCTGCGCGCGATCTGCGACAAGCACGGCATTCTGCTGATTTTCGACGAGGTCATCACCGGTTTCGGTCGTTTGGGTTCGGCCTTCGCGGCCGAGAAGTTCAACGTGATCCCCGATCTGATGACCGTCGCCAAGGGCATCACCAACGCGGCCGTTCCCATGGGAGCCGTGTTCGCGCGCAAGGAAATCTACGACGCGATGATGACGGGGCCGGAAAACCTGATCGAGCTGTTCCACGGCTACACCTATTCGGGGCATCCGTTGGCCTGCGCCGCCGGTCTCGCCACGCTCGACATCTATCGCGAGGAAGGCCTGTTCCAGCGCGCGGCCGAATTGGCGCCCTATTGGGAAGACGCGGTGCACTCGCTCAAGGGCAAGCGCAACGTGATTGATATTCGGAACATGGGCTTGGTGGCCGGGATCGAACTTTCGTCGCGCCCCAACCAGCCGACCGCGCGCGCCTACGACATCCTGGTCGATTGCTTCGAATCCGGGTTATTGGTGCGCACGACGGGCGACATCGTGGCATTGTCGCCGCCGCTGATCGTCGAGAAACCGCAGATCGACCGCATGATCGACACGCTGGGCAAAGCGATCGAACGCTTAAGTTCAAAAAAGAAGGAAGAAAGTCATGAAGCGTATCGGCCATTTCATCGGCGGCAAGGCGGTCGCGGGTGGCGGGCGCGTGGGCCCGGTCTACAACCCGGCGACGGGCGAACAGGCGGCGGAAGTCGCCTTGGCCTCGAAGGCCGAAATCGATGCGGTCGTGGCGAATGCGGCGGCAGCACAGGGTGCTTGGGCCGCCACGCCGCCGCTGATCCGCGCGCGCGTGATGTTCAAGTGGAAGGAATTGCTGGAAACGCATCGCGACGAGATCGCGAAGCTGATCACGCTGGAGCACGGCAAGACGCATGAGGATGCCAAGGGCGAGATGGTTCGCGGCATCGAAGTCGTCGAATTCGCCTGCGGTATTCCGCATCTGCTGAAGGGCGATTTCACGCCCGACGTGGGCCGCGGCATCGACGCCTATTCGATGCGCCAGCCTTTGGGCGTGGTCGCGGGCATCACGCCGTTCAACTTCCCCGGCATGATCGGGTTGTGGATGGCGCCGATGGCGATCGCCACGGGCAACGCCTTCGTGTGGAAGCCGTCGGAGAAGGATCCCTCGACGTCGCTTCGCATCGCGGAACTCGCCCTCGAAGCGGGTTTGCCCGCCGGCATCCTCAACGTCGTTCAGGGCGACAAGGAAGCGGTCGATGCGTTGCTGACGCATCCGACGATCCAGGCGATCAGCTTCGTCGGCTCCACGCCGATCGGCGAATACGTCTACAAGACCGGCACCGCCAACGGAAAGCGCGTCCAGGCGTTGTGTGGTGCGAAGAACCACATGGTGGTGATGCCCGACGCCGATCTCGACCAGACGGCCGATGCGCTGATGGGTGCGGGCTACGGCTCGGCGGGCGAGCGCTGCATGGCGATCTCGATTGCGGTGGCCGTCGGCAATGTCGGCGACAAGCTGATCGAACGTCTAGCGCCGCGCGTGGCGGCCCTTAAGGTCGGGCCAGGTCTCGATCCCGATAGCGAGATGGGCCCCTTGGTCACCAAGGAACATCTCGCCAAGGTGAAGGGTTATGTCGACACGGGCGTCAAGGAAGGTGCCAAGCTGGTGGTCGACGGGCGTGGCTTGAAGCTGCAAGGCTACGAGAACGGCTATTTCATGGGCGGCTGCCTGTTCGACAACGTCACCGCCGACATGAAGATCTACAAGGAAGAGATCTTCGGGCCGGTGCTGGGCGTGGTGCGCGCCAAGAACTACACCGAAGCCTTGAAGCTGGTGAACGATCACGAATACGGCAACGGCACGGCGATCTTCACCCGCGACGGCGATGCGGCGCGCAGCTTCGCCAACGACGTGAAGGTCGGCATGGTCGGCGTCAACGTGCCGATCCCGGTTCCGGTCGCCTATCACTCCTTCGGCGGGTGGAAGCGTTCGGTGTTCGGCGATCGCAATGCTTACGGCGCCGAGGGTATTGGCTTCTATACCAAGGTCAAGACGACGACCGTGCGCTGGCCGACCGGCATCAAGTCGGGCGCCGAGTTCGTCATGCCCACGATGAAATAAGCCGGAATAGCTTCCGGTTTCGCCAAATCGCCGTTCCTTGTGCGATGATCCGATTCGGTTCGGATATCGCGCGGGAGCGGCGAAAATGGCGGAAGCGGCGGGTTTCGGGTTGGGGCATGCGATCGTGCTGCTGGGGGCGGCCGTCGTCGCGGTGCCGTTGTTCCGGCGCGCGGGGCTCGGCTCGGTGCTCGGCTATCTCGCCGCCGGCTTGATTATCGGGCCCTTCGGTCTGGGCCTGTTCGACGATCCGGAAACTTTGCTGCACATCGCCGAACTTGGCGTTGTGATGTTCCTGTTCGTCATCGGGCTTGAAATGCGCCCATCGAAGCTCTGGCGCTTGCGCCGCCAGATTTTCGGGTTGGGCGTGGCGCAAGTTCTGACCTGCGGCGCGTTGTTGACCCTTGTCGGCATGGCGGCGGGTTTGCGCGTGGAAGTCGCGGCCGTCGGCGCGATGGGCTTCGTGCTGTCGTCGACCGCCGTCATCATGCAGATGCTGGACGAGGCGGGCGAACCCCAAACCCCCGAAGGCCAGAAGGCCGTCGCGATCCTGCTGCTCGAAGATCTG
>JAIUNH010000290.1 GCA_020161965.1 Pseudomonadota bacterium | reverse complement strand
AGCGGAGCCGTTCCGCGGGGGCCGATCAACTCTATCGCCGGCGTCACGGAAGGTGCGCCCACCCGGCGCGCATTCTCGATCAACGCCGCCAGCGTGGGATCTGTCCAAAGATCTAGACCGACCGGTACGGTCTGTCTGCCGAATGTTTCGATATGGTGAACAGGCAAATATTCGTCGCCCAATCTGGCGGACGCGCCGGAAGCGTCCACGATTCGATATGCCATCATTTCGAACGCCGCGCGCTCAGCTTGCGGTAGGAGCGGCGCCCACAGGACGCTCAACAAGGCGCTGTCGCCCAGCGCCATCTCACGCACGAACCGCCGGAATTCGCCCGCCGACGGCCGCGAATTCGTCCGTAAATACGCCGCCGTCGCAATGATCGGCGCGGTCATCGAATGAAGTTTCGATTCGATATCGCGCGTGCGCCAGTCGATGCGGATCTGGATCGCACGCTCGATCCGTGTATCATCCACCCAACGTGCGATATGCCAAGCGCCGATCGCCGAGGCCATTCCGATCGTTAGGACGATCAATGCGGCGGGGCCGAGCGCGAAAACTGCGACCTGCCGCAAAGCGGCCGTCATCCAGACGATGGGTGAGGATTCCACGAGCGCTCCCCTACAGCTCGACCCCTTAGCGGGCCACCACTATAGCGAGAGCGCACGGAAACCGGATGTGTCGTTTTTAAATCCGATAAATTTTTAGTGCAAATACCGGCATCGCGCCGTCGATTTCGTTATACCGTCCGAAATCGTAAAATCCAGGCCGGTGTTCAGTTACCGAAAACGACCGTCTTGGCGCCATCCATCAGCACGCGGCGGTCGATATGCCAGGCGATGGCGCGCGACAGCACGCGGCGCTCGATATCCCTGCCCTTGCGGACCAGATCGTCGGGCGTATCGCGGTGGCTGATGCGCTCCACATCCTGCTCGATGATCGGGCCTTCGTCGAGATCGGCGGTCACGTAATGCGCCGTGGCGCCGATCAACTTCACGCCACGCGCATGCGCTTGGTGATAGGGCTTGGCGCCCTTGAACCCCGGCAAGAACGAGTGATGGATATTGATGCAATGCCCCGACAATTTCGCGGCCAGATCGTTCGACAACACCTGCATATAGCGCGCGAGCACGACCAGATCGGTGCCGGTCGATTGCACAAGGCGCCACAACTCGGCTTCTTGCGCCGCCTTGTTGTCGCGCGTCACCGGCAGATAATGGAAAGGAACACCGGCGAAATCGTGATGCGTATAGGTTTCGCGCGGATGGTTGGCGACGATGCCCGAAATCTCCATCCGCAACTCGCCGATCCGCCAACGATACAGAATGTCGGCGAGGCAATGATCGAATTTCGAGACCAGCAGCATGACCTTGGGGCGTGCCGCACCGGCGACGATATCGAGCCGCATGTCGAACTTGACCGCGAGTTCGGCCATCGTCGCGCGGAATTTATCGATCGACGCGTCCGGCTTCGCCGCGTCGAACGCGACGCGCATATAGAACCGGTCGGTCTCGGTTGAGTCGAACTGGTTCGCCTCACCGATATTGAAACCGCATTCGAAAAGACGCGTCGACACGGCGGCGACGATGCCCGGACGGTTCGGGCAGGCCAAGGTCAGCAGAAATTGTTCGCTCATCTTCGTCCCTGAATGACTAATCCTTCGCGACCCGCATCCCGAACGCGGCGGCACTCGCCTCCAGCCAATGCCAGAACGAGGCCGCGTTGCTGCGGAACACGGCGAGGCGCCACGCATCGCCCTCGCCGCGCCACACTATCACACCCATATGCGCAACTGTGGTGACGGCGACGGCGTCGGGCGCGAATTCGCGAGGATGGAGATCGATGCCGATCCCCTTTTGGAGCGTCGCCACGGCGTCGCGACCCGAAATTTCCAGCACGCCATAGCCCCCACTTTGATCGACGACGCTCGCCGAGGCCGCGATCGCCGGCGCCACGGGGCCGAAAGCCAGCCATTTGCCCGGTCCGATGCCGAGATAATCGGCGCCATCGCGCGACATGCGCTTCGGCCCATCGGCCAAGCCGGCTATAGCTCCGCGCGCGAGGATCGTCGCGATTTGCGAGGCCGTCACCTCGCGAACCGTCACGCCGGGATCGCGCGTATCGCCCGCCGGTTTCAACAGATCGGCGAAGGCGGTTTCGACGGTCAGAACGATGGGATCAGCCACGAACTCGCTCCCCCGCCGGATCGATAAAGACCGGCGACACGATCTCGACGACCAGATCGCCGCCGCGCACCGGATCGTAGCTTCGAACATGCTGGCCGATACGCGATGTCCCGCCTTTCAAAAGTCCGAGCCCGATCCACGATCCGACATGCGGCGAGTAAATCGCGGACGTCACGTATCCCTCGTCATTCGCGGTCGTCGCCGGCGCCCCCAGAGCCAGGAAATGCGCGCCCGCGCGAAGGCGCTGCGTCGCGTCGACCGGCTTCAATCCGACCAGCGTCGGCCGATCGGCGGCGATCAAAGCCGGACGCTTGGCCATCGTGCGGCCGATATAATCCTTCTTGGCCGACAGCATTTTGCCAAGGCCTAGATCGCCCGCCGTCGTTTGGCCGCTGATCTCGTTGCCCGCGACATGCCCCTTCTCGACCCGCAACACGCCCAACGCTTCCGTGCCGTAAGGCGTTGCCCCGGACTTCATCAGCGCATCGAGCAGTGCCGCGCCATATTGCGCCGGCGTGGCGATCTCGTAAGCCAGCTCGCCCGAGAACGAGACGCGGAACAACCGGATCGTCGCGTTGCCGAGCTTCGTCTCGGCGCAGGCGAGATAAGGGAACGCCGCATTCGACAGATCGAACGCATCGCCCAAGAGTTTTTGCAGCAGCGCACGCGACTTCGGCCCCGCGACGGCATATTGCGACCATGCTTCGGTCACCGAGGCGAGCGTCACACGCAAATCAGGGCGCAGCACCTGATGGCAGAATTCGAGATGCTGCATCGCGCGCGCGGCGTTGGCGGTCGTCGTCGAGACGATGAAATGCTCGGGACCGAGGCGCGCGGCCGTACCGTCGTCGAACACGAACCCGTCCTCGCGCAGCATCAAGCCATAGCGCGTGCGCCCGGCCGGCAATGTCGAGAACGTATTCGAATAGACGAAATCGAGAAACGCGCCGGCATCGGGCCCTTGCACGTCGATCTTGCCGAGCGTGGAGACGTCGCATACGCCGACGCTTGTGCGGACGGCGAGCGCTTCGCGCGTGACGGATTGGAGCCAATCCGTCTCGCCCGGCAGCGGAAAATATTGCGGGCGGAGCCATTGCCCCGCCTCGACCATCACGGCGTTGTTGGCGACGGCCCAGCGATGCCCGGCGACATGGCGATAGGGCCGGAAATGCTTCCCGCGATGCGGGCCCGCCAAGGCGCCCAGCGCCACGGGCGAATTGGGCGAGCGCGCGGCGGGTGTGCCCATCGGGCCATCGGCTTGTCCCGACAACCGCGCCAAAATCGCATGACCGATCACGCCGGATGTCTTGCCCTGATCGGTCGCCATGCCGAGTGTGGTGTAGCGCTTGGCGTGTTCGGGCGAGCGATAGCCTTCGCGATGCGCGAGTTCGATATCCGCGACGGTCACATCGTGTTGGAAATCGACGAAGGCTTTCGCCGACGCGCCGACATGCCAGAACGCGGTCAATTTCGCCGTTTCGTTATCGGCCGTAGGTCTCTCGCCCGGCGCTTTGGCGAAGCCAAGATCGGCCGCCGCCGCAGCACCCGCCGCATGGCCGCCGCGCAATGCGTCGCCGAGACCGAACTTGCCCGACGCCGCGCCAACCGGCGTGGCGACGCGATTATTCTCGGCCGCAAGGAACGCCGCCTGCGCTGGCGACCACACCGACTTATCGCCCAAATGCGTCGCGATGCCGATGGCGGGATTGAAACCGCCCGACACGGCAATCAGATCGGCCGCAAGCGTTTCGCGGCCTTGTGTGGATTCGACGATCGCCGCGCGCACGCCATGCCGCCCGCCTTCGCTGCCGACGACACGGCCTTCGATCGTGCGAATGCCGAGCTTGCCGGCCTTCGCCGTTAATTCGGGTGCAACATCGTCGCGCGGATCGACGATCGTGGTCGCAGCACCGCTCGCCGCGAGATCGAAAGCCGATGCCCAGCCATCGTCGCCGCTCGCGAACACGACGGCCTTGTCGGCCAAGCGCACGGCGAAACGATTGACATAGCTGCGCGCGGCGGAGGCCAGCATGATCCCCGGCCGGTCGTTGTCGGCGAAGGCGATGGGGCGCTCGACGGCACCGGTCGCCAGGATCGCGCGTTTGACGACAAACCGCCAATAACGCTGGCGCGGCATATGCGCGGGCGGCACGGGCATGTGATCGGCGACGCGCTCCAACGCGCCGAATTCGCCGCCATCATAGGCGCCGAAAATCTGCGTGCGGCGGAAGAGCCGCACATCCGGCATCGCTTGAAGTTCGCGAACCGCATCTTTCACCCAATCGAGCGCATCCCGGCCGTCGATCGAATGGGGCTCGGACAGCAATCGTCCGCCGAGGTGGAAATCGTCTTCGCAGATTATGACGCGCGCGCCGGCGCGCGCGGCGGCCAACGCCGCCGCAAGACCGGCGGGCCCCGCTCCGATCACCAACACATCGGCAAAGGCGATCGCGGTTTCATATGTGTCGGGATCGGGTTCGCCGCTCGCCCGGCCCAAACCGGCGGCGCGACGGATCAAGGGTTCGTAGAGCTTCTCCCAAAACGCCGCCGGCCACATGAAGGTCTTGTAGTAGAACCCGGCCGACAGCAGCGGCGACAGATAGCGATGCGCCGCGCGAATGTCCCATTCGAGGCTCGGCCAGCGGTTCTGGCTTGCGGCGTCCAGCCCGTCGTAAAGCTCGATCGTCGTCGCTTTGGTGTTGGGCTCGCGCCGCGCGCCGCTGCGCAACTCGACCAACGCGTTGGGTTCTTCCGGCCCGGCGGTGAACACGCCGCGCGGCCGGTGATATTTGAACGAGCGCCCGACCAGCTTGACGCCATTGGCGAGCAGCGCCGAGGCAAGCGTATCGCCCGCCGCACCTTCGTAAGCGCGCCCGTCGAACGTGAAACGCCGCGTATCGGCGCGATCGATCGCCCCGCCATGGTCGAGGCGGCGCATCATCGCGCCAACTCCGCGCCGTCAACGCGATGCGTGCGCGTATCGCGCGTCACGACCAGCCAGGTTCGGCACCCGGAGGTGTGATACCAAAACTCGCGATGCGTGCCCGCCGGATTGGCGCGCAGATTGACGTAATCGTGGAACGCGGCCGCGTCATCCGCCGCCGGGCGCACGACATTCGCGTCGCCGAGATAGGAAAACTCCCGCGCGTCGCGTTCGCCGCAATAGGGGCAAGGAATACGCATATCGCCTCAATGCAGATTTGGCTGGGCGCCTTGGCCCTTTTCATCGATCACCGCCCCGGTC
>JAIUNH010000289.1 GCA_020161965.1 Pseudomonadota bacterium | reverse complement strand
ATCACCGTCGCCTGGCGCTGCGCGAGTTGCGCGGCCAACGACGTCGTCATCAGTGGAGAAAAAAGTGGAAAACCTCTGACTCGGCGTCACAGTTGACTGACGAATGGCGGCAAACTCGCTGTTTGAAATAATCGACGAGCGCAATGTAATGGTGCTTGAAGGATATCTCTTGTTGCATGATGTGAACGGGCGGCGCGACCCCGCCGACCCATTGTCGGAAACGCCGCTGCTGCACGCGCTCTCGGCTGGATTTCCGATGAACAAAATTGTGGCCATGTTGCTGAAGCGTGGCGCGAATCCAAACGCGACCGGTCGCAACAATGCGGGCGTGGAGGCGACGCCGTTGATGTGTGCAGTGCTCAACCTCGTCAATCTCACACTGCTGCTCGACGCTGGTGCGCAAGTCGATTGGCGCCGATCGAGCGATGGCCGAACGCGTCGGCGACTTCGATCAGATCGCGATCGACCGCCTGAACGGCCGCGATCGCCGCGAAGAAATTGATCCAGAACACGCCGACGGCGACGATGAACGTGGCGCCGCCCGTGCTGACGCCAAACCAGATGATCGCGAACGGCACCCAGGCGAGGCCGGGGATCGGGCGCAGGATGCGCACGATATAGGACGTCGCGTCCTCGAAACGCGCCGATACGCCCGCCCACACGCCAAGGCCGACGCCGAGGCCCGAGCCCAAACCCAGGCCGAGCAGGTAGTGCGACAGGCTGTTGACGATCGCTTCGTGCCAAGCGCCGCTTTGCACGTCGCGCCAGAAGGCGCCGGGCAGCGACGAGGGTGGGGGCAGCAGCAGCGTCGAGATCAAACCGAAACGCGGTGCCGCTTCCCACAGCAGCAGGAAGACGGCGAGACCGCCGAGACCGAGCGCGGTCTTGCCCTTGAACCAATGCGTCATGACGCGTTTGGGAATACGCGTTTGCGCCGGAGAGGGCAAGACCACGTCGGTCATCGTGCTCAACCCGCCGCGCGCGTTGCGTTGCGGAAGTAGCGATCGTCGAACAGCCCATCCAGCGGGGGGACGCGATCGTTCGCGCCGACCTTCACCTGGTATTCGAGCAAGGCTTGCGTCGATTTGACGATCTTGTTCGGATCGGCGGTGAATTTCGAGCCGGGCGAGCGCAAAGCGCGCAGCACCGTGGCGTCGTCGACGATGCCGCGGCCGAGCACGGCCAGGATCGACGGCACGGCGCGTTCGGGTTGGTTGATCAGCAAATCGGTCGCGCGCACGGTAAGATCGACGAGCTTCTGCACGGCCGCTTCGTTCGACTTCACGAAGGCGCCGGTCACGGCGAACACGCCGCCGGGCTGGTCAGTCAGCATCTGGCCGCCCGAGGCGATCAGCTTCGCACCCTTGTCGCGGTCGAGGATGATGGTGAGGGCGGGTTCGCGCACCGTAGCGCCGTCCACCGCCTTGGCGAGCAACGCTTGCTGCGTGGCGTCGATGCCCATCGGCACGATTTCGACATGCGCGCGGTCGATCTTCGCGACTTCCCACAGCCAATGCTGCAAGGTCACGTTCGGCACTGAACCCGCGGGCTGGGTGGCGACGCGCGCGGCCTTCTTGGTCGCGTCGAAGAAGCGCTTGAAGCCCGCGGCGGCGTCGCCGTTCGCGGCGCCGATATCTTCGCGCAGGCGGCCGCCGGCGACGAAGGCGAGTTCTTCGGTCGCGGTCGCGGCGACGACGCGAATGTCGAGACCCTTGGCGCGCGCGACGGCAAGCGGCGCGACACCCGCCCAATAGGTTTCGAGCGTGCCCGACGCGACGGCCTGGATCATGTTGGGGCCGCTGTCGAACTGCACGAGGCGCAGATCGATGCCGGCGTCGCGTGCCCAGCCGTCCTTGTCGATGACGAAAAGCGGTGCACCACCCAGCACGGGGATATAGCCCGCGCGCACGACGATGCGCGACTGCGCGATCGCGGGGGCCGCGAGAGCGGCGGCACCGGCGGCGATTCCGCCCAGCAAGGCGCGGCGATTGAACTTCGACATGTTCGGACCTCCAAAAGGAAAGGCGGGTGTAGCCCCGCCTGTTGCATTGCGGAATTGAAGTCTTCTAACGGCGGGGTTGAGGATTATTTGCGACCGCTAAGCCGCAAGGCCGATCCAGCGGACGAGTCCGATGGCGATCGCCAGGAAAATCCCGGATTTGAAGGCGAGCCCCAGCAGCTCGCGCGTGGCGACGTCAAACATGGCCCGCTTCCGTTGCCGCTGGTCGCAGGCGCAGAAAGGCCAATAACCGCCGCCAGCCGGGAAAGCCGAAATCGGCGGCCACGCTCGGGAAACCGGGCTCGGCGCACAGGCACAGCTCCAGCGCGATTCCTTCGACGGTCGGGGCGAAGTGCTGTGCGGTGTCGGTCATGTGGATCCTCCGATGAGGATCGAAATGTTGTCGGCGTGCCGTCCGTTTTCAATCCAGATTGCTTGCGCCGGGTCTTCGGTTTTTCTAAACGCGACAGGAAAACTTGAGCGGCCGTTTCGTATTTCTCCCGAACGTTTTCGCCGCATCGCGAATATGTTCGCGGCCATGCGTCGCCGATTGCCACCCCTTAACGCGTTGCGCGCTTTCGAAGCCGTTGCGCGCCATATGAGCGTTACCAAAGCCGCCGATGACCTGAGCGTCACGCCGGCGGCGGTGAGCCATCATCTGAAATCGCTGGAGGACCAGTTGCAGATCGCGCTGTTCTTGCGCACCAAGAACGGCATTCTGCTGACCGATGCGGGGCAGGCGATTTTGCCCGGCATTCGCGACGGGTTCGAGCGCTTCGCCGCCGCGATCGAGCAGATCGACAATCTCGGCGATTCGGGCGTGCTGACCGTTTCGGTCGCACCTTCGTTCGCGGCGAAATGGCTGTTGCCGCGCCTCGAAACTTTCCAGGCCGCCAATCCCGGCATCGACGTACGCGTAGGCGCTTCGATGTCGTTGAGCGATTTCCACGGCGACGGCGTTGACGTCGCCATTCGCTACGGTTCGGGCGGTTATCCGAACGTCAATAGCGAGCGTCTGTTGGAGGAAGCCGTGTTCCCCGTATGCAGCCCGAAGCTGCTGAACGGGGCCGCGCCGCTGTCGGGCGTGGACGATCTGCGCCATCACACGCTGCTGCACGACGACGGGCCGGACGAAGATCCGTCCTGCCCCAATTGGGCGATGTGGCTGAAGGCGGCGGGGGCTAAGGATATCGACGCCACGCGCGGGCCCAAGTTCAACCAATCGAGCATGGTCATCGAAGCGGCGGTGCTCGGGCGCGGTGTCGCACTCGCCAAAGCGTCGCTGGCGGCGGCCGATCTGGATGCCGGATGCTTGGTCAAGCCCTTCGGCGAGGCAATCCCGATCGATTTCGCCTATTGGCTGGTTTGCCCGGCGTCGAAGCTAGGTTTGCGCAAGGTGGAACTGTTCCGCGCCTGGCTGAAGGGCGAAGCCGCCGAGTTTGCCGTCGCCGCCTGATTATCGTTGTCGCGGGCACCGTCCGGGGGGTCTAATAGGCCAACTCGTATTGGTGCGGAGCGATGACGATGGTACGGCGCGGGCGGATCGAAGACGACAGGCTGTTGCTGGGTAAAGGGCGTTACACCGCCGACAATCTTCCCGAAGGCTGCTTGCACGCCGCCTTTCTGCGCAGCCCCTATGCGCATGCGAAACTGACCCGCTTGTCCGTCGAGGCCGCCAAGGCGATGTCGGGCGTGGCGGCGATTTTCACCGCCGCCGATCTTGGGCCCTTGCGCACCGGCGGCAAGATCGCATTGAAACGCACGGACGGCGCCGATGCCCCGTTCACGCCACGCCAAGTGCTGATCGACGGAATCGCGCGCCATGTCGGCGAACCGGTGGCACTTGTGATCGCCCAAACCCAAGCGCAAGCCCAAGACGCGATCGAAGCGATCGAGGCCGAGTACGACGAGCTTCCCGCGATCGTCGATCCGCGCGACGCGCTCGCCAGAGGGGCGGCGCCGATTTGGAGCGAAGCGCCCGACAATATCGCCTTCATTTGGCGCCACGGCGCCGTGGGCGAGGTCGATGCGTATTTGAAATCCGCCGCGCATGTCATACGGCTGCGTTGCCCGATCACGCGCGTGTCGGCCGCCCCGATGGAAGGCCGCGCCGTTTTGGCCATACCGGCGGGCGAGCGCTTGGAAGCCATCGCCGCGACGCAATCGCCGTTCGGCTGGCGCGATAGCGTGGCCGCTGCACTTGGCGTCGCCAAAGAAACGATCCATCTGCGCGCCGAAGATGTGGGCGGCGGCTTCGGGTTGAAGGCGGAAGCGACGCGCGAGGAAGTCGCGACCTGCTGGGCCGCGCGCAAACTGGGCAAGCCCGTGCGCTGGATCGCGGACCGTGCTGAATCGCTGGTCGCCGACGATCATGGCCGCGATGTGGACGCGGAAACCGCGCTGGCGCTCGACGCCGAGGGAAATTTCCTCGCCTTCCGCGTCGATTACATCGTCGATATCGGCGCTTATGTGTCGGGTCGTTCGACCGGGCCGATCAACAATATCGGCGGGATCGCGGGTGTGTATCGCACCAAGGCGATCGCGGCCGAAGTGCGCGGCGTGTTCACCCATTCCGTACCGACCGTGCCCTATCGCGGGGCGGGGCGGCCGGACGCGACTTACGTTCTGGAGCGCACGATCGATCTGGCGGCGGCGAAACTGGGCGTCGATCCGTTCGAATTGCGCCGGCGCAATCTGGTGCAGCCCGCCGCGATGCCCTATCGCACGCCGTTCCTGTTCGAATACGACAGCGGCGATTTCCCGGCGGTGATGGAAACCGCGCGCGGCTTCGCCGATCTCGCGGGGTTTGCCGCGCGCAAAGCGGAAAGCGCCAAGACCGGCAAACTGCGCGGCATCGGCTTCTGCAACCCGATCGAAGTCGCGGGCGGGCCGTTCACCAAGCCGGGTTCCGACGGCGCCAGGATCGAAATCGACGCGGCAGGGCGCGCGCATATCTTCACCGGCGCCATGTCGGTCGGGCAAGGTCTTGAAACCGTGTGGCAGGACATGCTGATGGACCGCATGGGTATTGCAGCCGACAAGATCGTCTATCGCCAAGGCGACACCGATCTTATGGCGAACGGCAAGGGCAGCGGCGGTTCGGGTGGGCTTAGCGTCAGCGGCGCTTCCGTGGCGCTGGCGATGGACAAAGCGATCGAGGACGGCAAGAAGCGCGCCGCCGAGAAGCTCGAAGCCGCCTTGGCCGATATCGAATTCGGCGACGGCGTGTTCCGCATCGTCGGCACCGATCGCGTGGCGAGTTGGGCCGAGATCGCCGGGCCTGAAGGCCTGAAGGCGGATGTGCATTTCCAGCCGCCGGCGGTGACGTTCCCGAACGGCTGCCATGTCTGCGAGGTCGAGGTCGATCCGGAGACCGGCGCCGTCGAGGTCGTGTCGTATGCCGCGGTCGAGGATATCGGCAATGTGATGAACCGCCAGATCGCCGAAGGG
>JAIUNH010000288.1 GCA_020161965.1 Pseudomonadota bacterium | reverse complement strand
GCGATCAACACGATGATCCTGTCGCTGCTCTACAAGCTGACGCCGGGCGAATGCCGCTTCATCATGGTCGATCCGAAGATGATCGAATTGTCCGTCTATGACGGCATTCCCCATCTTCTGTCGCCCGTGGTCACCGATCCCAAGAAGGCCGTCGTGGCCCTCAAATGGGCGGTCAAGGAAATGGAAAGCCGCTATCGCGCGATGTCGAAACTCGGCGTGCGCAATATCGCGGGCTACAACCAGCGCCTGGCCGACGCGCGCAAGAACGGCGAAGCGCTGACGCGCAAGGTGCAGACCGGCTTCGACGAAGCGGGCAAGCCCGTGTTCGAAGATCAGCCGCTCGACATGACGCCGCTGCCCTTCATCGTCGTCGTGGTCGACGAAATGGCTGACCTGATGTTGGTCGCGGGCAAGGACGTCGAATGGGCCGTGCAGCGCCTCGCGCAGATGGCGCGTGCGGCCGGTATCCATCTGATGATGGCAACGCAACGCCCGTCGGTCGACGTCATCACCGGCACGATCAAAGCGAACTTCCCGACGCGTATTTCGTTCCAGGTCACCAGCAAGATCGACAGCCGCACGATCCTTGGCGAACAAGGTGCGGAACAGCTGCTCGGCCAAGGCGACATGCTGTACATGGCCGGCGGCGGGCGCATCACCCGCGTGCACGGGCCGTTCGTGTCCGACCGCGAGGTCGAGCATGTCGTGCAGCATTTGAAGGCGCAGGGCGCGCCGGCCTATGTCGACGAAGTGACCGAGGACGAAGAAGCGCTCGCGGCGCTGGACGGTGGCGGCGATGCGATGGGCGGCGGTGGCGGCGGCTCGGGCGACGATCTTTACGATCAAGCCGTGGCGCTGGTCGCGCGCGAGCGCAAATGCTCGACGAGCTTCATCCAACGCCATTTGCAGATCGGCTACAACCGCGCGGCGCGCATCGTCGAGAAGATGGAATCCGAAGGCGTGGTCAGCTCGGCCAACCACGTGGGCAAGCGCGAAGTGCTGGCCCCCAAGGGCGATTACGCGGCGTAAAGATCGGCCGGGTTGGCGACGCGCTTTTCGAGCGCGGCCTTGAGCTTGCCCAAGGCGCGCGCTTCGATCTGACGCACGCGTTCCTTCGACACGCCCAAGCGCGAGCCGAGCGTTTCGAGCGTTACGCTCTCGTCTTCCTCGGCCAAGCGGCGCGCGGCAATCACCGCGCGTTCGCGCGGAGACAGATCGCCCAAAGCTTCGTGCAACAGGCGCGTGCGCGCATCGCGGTCGTGCCACGACATCGCGTCGGCTTCGGGATCCGCGCGTTCGTCGGCGAGCGATTCGCCCCAGCTGCGCGCCGACCCGTCGTCGCCCGCGACGGGCGCATCGAGCGAACGGTCGCCGCCCGACATGCGGCCCTCCATCTCGATCACGTCGCCGATGGTGACACCCAGCTCCTGGGCGACCTTGGCGCGCGTCGCATCGGTCATCGCCTCGCCGTTGCGATCGCCAAGCCGTGCGCGCACGCGGCGCAGATTGAAGAACAGCGATTTATGCGCGGCCGTCGTGCCGGTGCGTACGATCGACCAATTGCGCAACACGAAATCCTGGATCGCGGCGCGGATCCACCATTGCGCATAGGTGGCGAAGCGCACGTCGCGCGACGGTTCGAACCGGGCCGCCGCCTGCATCAAGCCGATATGGCCTTCCTGGATCAGATCGCCGACCGGCAGGCCGTAGTGACGGAATTTCAACGCCGCCGACACGACCATGCGGCTATAGGCGCCGATCAATTCGTCGAGGGCGGCTTGATCGCCCGTTTCGCGCCAACGTTTGGCGAGATCGAGCTCGCGTTCGCGCGCGAGCAATTTGGTCTTCATCGCCTTGCGGATGAAGCGGATATTCGCGGCTTGCGTGGCGGTATCGTCCAAACGGGCCATCATGCGTATCTCCGTGAAGAAATACGCGCGTTCACCCCGGCTGGATCACTGCCCGGTTTGCAGCATCTCGACGATTTCGCCGCGGTTCGTTACGCATGCCGCGACGATGGCGCCCGGCGTTTCGCCACAAAGGGTTAGCGTATAGGGGCCGTCCGGGTTCCGGGTTTTTTCCGGGGCGTGGCCGCGCACGATGCGCTGGAACCCCTCGAACGGCGCGTCGATTTTGGCGAAATCGCCGCTGCCCCACCACAAAGCGTCGCCCTGGGCGGCAAGCGGCCGGCCCAGATCCAACCCCGCCGACACGAACAGCAAACGGCCCAGATCGTCATGCGCGGCGCGGCGCAAGGCCAGCATCACGTCGCGATGGCCGCCACGCGCTTCCATCGCCGCGCGCAGCTTCGCGGTCCAGCGCGCGATCGACGTCGCCCCCGCCCCGCAGGCTTGCAAGCCTTCGCGCGGATCGATGCCATAGGACGTGAGCGTCGCCTCCAGCCCGCGCGCCAACATCCAGGTCAGGATATCGCGCGGGTTGACGGCGAAATGGAGCTGCAGCGTTTTCTGCCACATCTCTTCCTGGGCGCCGCGCAGCATGACGAAATCGGCGGCGAAGAAACCAGGCATCGCGATGAAGTCGCGACGGAAGGCGACGAGCGCGTCGAGCACGCCGGCGGCGTCGGGACCGGGGCCCAATAGATTGCCGAGATGGACGAGGCGATCGCCGGGTTCGACGCGCTGCGCGATCTCGTCGTAAAGCTCGGCCAAGGCTTGCGCATGGCCGCGCACCGCGCCGATCGCCCAGACGCGGCCCACGCGCTTCAACGTCGCGAAACGCTCGCTTTTGGCCGGTGTCGCCGGCGAGGAGGTCGTTCGAGTCGCCATCGCCCGAACATAGCGCAATTCGCGCGCGGGCGAATCGGGCGGATCGCTTACCCGCCACCGGCCTTGGCGACGAGGTCGGTCGCCTTTTCGGTCGCGGCCGTGGCCTTGGCGAGCAATTTACCGATCGCCTCGCCCTTCTCGCGCGATTTCTTGACCGCCGCGTTCGCCTTCTTCAGGGCATCGAGGGCGGCATCCACTTCGTCGCCGTCACCTTTCAGCCCTTTCTCGAGTGCCGCGAGATATGCGATTTCGGCGGCCCGGTAGTTGACTTCGACCGCTTTCGCGTCGTCGACGGTTTTCGTCGCCGCCATATCGGAATAGTAGCCGTTCATCGTCGCGAACCAGTTTTCGGCGACGGCTTGGAATCGCTCTTCTGCTGGCGTCGGCATGTTCGGAGCCTCCCCTCGAAAGCGCTTACTGACCTTCTTCGGCGGCGCGGATGCGTTCGACCGCTTCCTTGATCGACATCGCCAGCGCCAGCGCTTCGTTGGCGCCGAACGGTTGACGTTCGGCGAGGCTGATATGGCCGGCATCGAGTTTTTCCAGTGCCTTTTCGAGCGCAGCATTCGCGTCCGCGACCGCATCGGCCTTGGCCATCGCGCGGAATTTCTCGAATCCCGCAAGCGCCCAGACCAGACGCTGCCGGCGCTTCTGTTCGGAGTCGCCATCGATCCGCGCACCGGCAACCGCTGCGGTCGTATCTTTGACCGGCGCGAAGCCCGCGAGTTCCGCGATCCGCGCGACGGCGGCACTTTGATCGACCAACCCTTGATTCAACGCCGCGTTCGCCAGGCTTTCGCGCGCCACGGCGACTTCCTGCCGGATGGCGGCGACGTAGATGCGTTCGCGCTTCAGCGATTCGCGCAGCACGTTCAATGCGTCGCGAATGATCTCGTTCGTCGCCAAGATCTCCTGGCGCTGGCGTTCCTCGGCGTAAAGCGCCGCGACTTCGCCGAACACCGCGCCGGCGGTCTTCGCGATCAGGGGAATGACGGGAAGTCCCGGCAGCGCCAAGGCGTTGACGGCGGCGGCCAAGCCATTCGTCTTATCGACCAGATCGGCGGCGGCTTTGCGGACATTGGCGCCCGGATCGGCGCTGGCGAGTGCTGCCATCTCGCCGTAGGTCGCCGCGAGCGACGCAAGCGACGCTTCGCGCTGCTTCAGCACCGCCGCGATTTTGAGGCGACGTTTGTTGGCGGCCTGATCGGGCGGATCGAACTCGGCTTGCCGCGTGTAGACCGGTGCCGCGGCGCGGCCAAGAAGCTGCAACGCCGCACTGCGCTCGCCGCCGGCGACGAAGGCGGCGCGCGCGGCGGCGGCTTCGGCGGCACCGTTCGTCGCGGCGGTCTTGCCCGCATCGGCGAGTTTGATCGCGGCCTCTTTATCGACCTGGGTACAAGCGGCGAGAACCGCGAGGACGGCACATAGCGCCGCGAATTTCGACATCGAACGCGAAACGCCCATGCCACTCTCCTCGCCGTTCATATTTTTCGATATTTATTTATGAATAACACACGTAATAAGAGAGTCAATCGACATAAAGAAACCCCGCCGGTCGCCCGGCGGGGTTTGGTCTCTTCGAAGCGCTTTCGAAGCCTTAGGCGGCTTTGAGCATCGCTTCCAGGCGCTGCACGGCCGTCTCTTCCGAGATCTTCTCGACGGCGGCGAATTCGCGCACCAGACGATCGAGGGCCGCCTGATACATCTGGCGTTCCGAGAACGACTGGTCGGGCTGGCCGGCGTTGCGGAACAGGTCGCGCACGACCTCCGCGATCGCCTTGGGATCGCCCGAGTTGATCTTGGCTTCGTATTCCTGGGCGCGGCGGCTCCACATCGTGCGGCGCACGCGCGCGCGCGCCTTCAACGTGGCGAGCGCGTTGGTCATTTCCTTCTTGGTGCACAGGCGGCGCAGGCCCGACGTCTTGGCCTTCATCGTCGGCACGCGCAGCGTCATCCGGTCCTTGTCGAACTGGATCACGAACAGGCGCAGCTTGTGGCCCGCGATTTCCTGCGTTTCCAGGCCGGTGATCTTGCCCACGCCATGCGTCGGATAGACCACGTGATCGCCGACCGCGAAGCCCAGATCGTCCGTCTCGCGTACCACTTTTTTCGCAACCGTCATGTGAGCCGAAACTCCTTCCAAGCACCCATTCATTGACCCCCCGACGCGCTGCCCCCGGGATAGAAGGGGACAGAAACCCTGACACCCGGGAATGCCTATTTCCAAGGCATTCCAAGCTGCTGAGGCTCAGCCGCCCAATTACGAGGCGACGCCGCGATATGTGACGGGCTTAAAGCCCGAAACGCCCCTTCCGGGGCCAGGAGTGCTGCAAAAATGCCGCAGCCCGATGGGAAAGAAGCTATCACAAAAATGGTGAAAAATCACGCCCGACACCCGCGTTTTTCGCAGGGGACGGCTATGCGAAGGCGGATTCTTCGCTTGACTCTCGGTGTGTATGGTAAAATTTTACCGTTCAGCCGCCGGGCTTTTCGCTAAAATACTTTTCGAATTTTCCAGCTTCGGACCGGACATCGTCGGCACCCAGCAAAGCGTCCTTTTTGCGGGTGATGTTCGGCCATTTCTCGGCGTATTCGGTGTTCAGCGCCAGCCATTTGGACGCGCGCGGATCGGTGTCCGGCACGATCGCTTCGGGCGGGCATTCCGGCTCGCAGACGCCGCAATCGATG
>JAIUNH010000287.1 GCA_020161965.1 Pseudomonadota bacterium | reverse complement strand
TCGATCACGGCGCTCGCCTCGTTCATCGGCGGCAGTCTCGGCATTCTCGTGCTGATCGGGTTGAGTCCGCTGGTCGTCGCCATCGCCTTCTCGTTCGGGGCGGCCGAGTATTTCGCCGCGATGGTGTTCGCACTTGTCACGCTGTCGTTTATGACCAGCGGCTCGCCGTTGAAGGCGCTGGCGATGGTCAGCATCGGCTTGCTCATGGGGCTCGTCGGCACCGATGTGATCAGCGGCGCCAATCGCTACATGTATGGCATCCCCGAACTTTACGACGGGATCAACGTGGCGGCGGTGACGATGGGCCTGTTCGGCGTGTCGGAAGTGATCGCCTCGATCCGCAATTCGGCGACGGGCGGCGCCAAGCAATCGATCCCGCTGCGCGCCATGGTGCCCACGCGAGACGACGTGAAGCGCTCGGTCGGTCCGACCTTGCGCGGCTTCGGCGTCGGCTCGCTGATCGGGCCGCTGCCGGGTCTGGGCGCCACCGTCGCGTCGTTCCTGAGCTATGCGCTGGAAAAGCGCGTGGCGAAGGACCCGTCGCGCTTCGGCAAGGGCGCGATCGAAGGTGTGGCGGGCCCCGAATCGGCCAACAACGCCGCGGCGCAAACGGCGTTCATTCCGATCCTGACGATGGGCATTCCCAGCACCGCCTCGACCGCGGTGATGCTGAGTGCCCTGATGATGCAGGGCATCAATCCCGGTCCGCGTTTGATGACCGAGCATGCCGATCTGTTCTGGGGCGTGATCGCCAGCTTCTGGATCGGCAACATCATGCTGTTGATCTTGAACCTGCCGATGATCGGCCTATGGGTGCGCCTGCTGCGCATTCCCTACCGGCTGCTTTATCCCGTCATCATGGTGATGATCTGCATCGGCGCCTATAGCGTCAAATTCCAGCTGCTCGACGTCTGGCTCGTGCTAGGGATCGGCGCGATGGGTTACGCGATGCGTCTTCTCGACTTCGAACCCACACCGTTGTTGATCGGCTTCATCCTCGGCCCGATGTTGGAGGAGAATTTCCGTCGCGCGATGATCGCCGGGTTCGGCGATCCGATGGAGATCATCATGCGCCCGATTAGCGGCACGCTGCTGGCGTTGTCGGTGCTATTCTTGCTGCTGACGGTTTGGTCGGTCATTCGCCAAAGCACCGCGGCGAAGCCGCCGGTCTTGCGCGAGGAATAGAGCCCCCGCGCACCGCGACAAAAAAAGGGGCGGCCCCGCAAGGCCGCCCCTTTTCGTTTGCGCCGTTGAGGGCGCTAGGCGATCAAGCGGCCGCCATCGACCGGCAACACGATGCCGGTGACGAATTCCGCGTCGTCGGAAGCGAGATAAAGTGCGGCCCCCGCGATATCCGACGGCTTCGACAAGCGGCCGAGCGGAAAGGTTTCGACCAGGCGATCATGCGCCTCGTCGGCCTTTTTCGGATCCTTGAAGATCGCGTCGAACATCGGCGTACGGCCCACGCCCGGGGCGATCACGTTGACGCGCACGCGGTTTTCCGCGAACTCGCCCGCCATCGATTGCGTGATCGAAATCACCGCCGCTTTCGCCGCGTTGTACCAAGTCATGCCCGGCCGCGGGCGGATCGCGGTGACCGAGGCGATGTTGATGACCGAGCCGCCGCCGCCCGCCACCATGACCGGCAGGATATGCGCGGCGGCGTGATACAGCGCCTTCACGTTCACCGCGAAGATCGCATCGATCTCCGCTTCCGGCAGCTTGGCGATACGTCGCGGCTGCTGGGAAATGCCGGCGTTGTTGACCAGCACATCGATGCGGCCGGTCACGGCGGCGGCTTTCTCCGCCAACGCCTTGACCGAATCCGAACTCGACACGTCGCACGCGGCGGCATGGGCGCTCGCCCCGATCGACGATGCGACCGCTTGCGCGTTTTCCGCGTTGCGATCGGCGCAGATCACGATCGCCCCTTCGCTTGCGAAACGCCGCGCCATTTCCGCACCGAAGCCCGAACCCGCCCCGGTGATGAGCGCCGTCTTCCCCTTGAGCCGCATGGGTTAGCGCCCCACGGCGGCGATGAAGGGGGCGAGCTGGACCGGCACGCCGGTGCGCTGGCTTTCGATCGCCGCGAAGATTATCGCCGAAGTCTGCACGTTGTTCGCGACTTCAGTTTCCAGCGGTGCGCCGCCCGCGCGCCATTGCGCGAAGCGTTCAATCAGCCAGTTGTTGATCCATTTGGGTTGGACCAGCAGGTCGATCTTCTGCCCCTGGCCTTCGCGATGCTGCTGGCGCCAGATGTCCTGGCGCATGAACAATTCGACCGTGCGATGGGTCAGGATCGCCGTGCCGTGCTCGCCGTCCACACGGATATATTCCTTGTAGAAGGTGTTGAGGCCGGTCGAATGGGCGCACGTGCCCTCATAGACCACCTTCACGCCGTTGGCGAAGCCGAGCACGACCACCGCGTCCGTATCGCCCTTATACGCCGCGTAAGACGGGCGCCACGTCGTCGCGTAGACGCTTTCGCATTTGTCCCCGGCAAGGTCGGCCAGGATATCCATGTGGTGGATCGAGCCTTCGATCAGCAGCGGGTGTTCCATCTCGTGCCGGAACAGCGAGCTCCAGGCCATATGCTGGCGCATATCGCCCTGGAAACGCATCCCGATCGCGTTGATCTTGCCGAGCTGGCCGGATTTCACCACGCGACGCAGCGTCGTCTTGTCCTGGTCATAGCGGTGGCTCATCGTCACCGCCATCTTGCGACCCGCCGCCTTCACCTTCTCGGCGATACGCAACGTGGCGGCCATCGTGTCCGCGATCGGCTTTTCGCACAGAATGTCGAGCCCGGCGGCGATCGCCGCGTCGATCACTTCCTCGTGATGGGCGGGCGTCGTCGCGACCGTGCAGAAATCGGCCTTCACCGCCTTGAAGGCTTGCGCCGCATCGGTGAAGCACTGGTCGTCGCGCAAGCCCAACGCGGTCTGACCCGCCTTCAGGTTTTCGGGGTTGCGGTCGACCAAGGCGACGACCTGGATCGTGCCGTCGACCACGTTGCTGCGCAGGAAGTCGCTGCACCAGCGCTTGCCGAAAACGCCCACGCCGACATGGATGACGCGCTGAGGGGCGCGATTTTGCGAGCTCATCTTTTTAAGATCCCGTATTGCGTTGAAATTCCGTCGCTATCTTAAGCGCGTCGCGACGGGTTGAAGCCCTGCCGGAAGTGCAAACCTGTTTGTCGTCCGGCAATCAGCTTTTGAGAAACCCGCCGATACCGCTTTTGGCCTCCGGATCGCCCGTCCCGGCCTTGGCCAAGCGCGTGGCGAAGGCCGCCGCTTCGCGTTGGCTCAGGGTTTCGCTGTCCAGCGCGAAACGCTTGATCTTCTCCAGCGCCCCCGGCTTGCCCGCCAAAAGTTCCTCGACGACGCCGGCGAGGCTCGCTTCCAGCGTGCCCGGCGCCACGACGCGGCTGACCAGCCCGTATTCGCGCGCCTCGGGCGCCTCGATCGTCCTTCCCGACAGGATCAAATCCATCATCGCGCGCAGCTTCATTACCCGGCGCAAGGTCGGAATGGCGCCATAGGGCGTGATGCCCTTGCGCACTTCGGGAAAGCCGAATTTGACGCTTTGCTCGGCGATCGAAATATCGGTCCAGGCGACGATCATCGTGGCGATTCCCAGCGCATAGCGCTCGACCGCCGCGATCAACGGCTTGGGGAAGTTCTGCACCGACCAGTGCATCGCTTCCAGCGCGTCGTACATCGCGTCGATTTCCGCCGGCGGGGCATCCTGCAAGGCGCCGAGATCCTTGAGATCGCGCCCGGCGCAAAACACGCCATCCTTGCCGCGCAGCACCGCGACCCGGCATGCGCCGTCGGCGGCCAATTCGTCCATCGCCGCCTTCAGACCGTGAATCATGCGGTTGGACAGCGCGTTCAACCGCCCAGGATTGCTGAGCCAGACGGTCGCCACCCCGTTCGCATCGCGCGTGATCTCGATCCCCGACACTCGATCCTCCCTGCTGGAAACGGCGCCATTTTAGGGTGCCGCGCCCCCGCACGACGTTTCAAATACTCGATAGTTGGTTTTCACCCGCTTGGATGGTCCGCCCCCCTTCCCGCTGCTAGTTTTCCCGACCGCAGCAGGGGAACGCCGATGGATCTCGAACAATTCCGCATCGACCGCAAAGACGGCATCGCCACCGTCACTTTCGACCGTCCGCCGGTCAACGCGCAGAATTTCCGCACGCGCACGGAATTGACCTGGGTGTTCGACACGCTGAGCGACGATCCGGAAATCCGCTGCGTGATCCTGACCGGCGGCGGCAAAGTGTTTTCCGCCGGCGCCGACATCAAGGAACGGCGCAGCATGACGGCACAGCGCGGCGACTATATCCGCCATAACCGCGTGACGCGCGAAAGCTTCTACGCGATCCGCGACTGCGCCAAGCCGGTCATCGGCGCCGTCAACGGCCCGGCGATCGGCGCCGGTTACGCGCTGATGGCGTGCTGCGACATTCTGCTCGCGTCGGAAACCGCCTATGTCCAGATGCCGGAGATCGATGTCGGCCTCGCCGGCGGCGCCAAATTCCTCGAACTTTTCCCGCGCACCAAGGCGCGGATGATGTTCTTCACCGGGCGGCGCGTGCCCGCCCAAGAACTCTATCGCCTGGGCATCGTCGAGGAATGCCTCGCCCCCGAAGCGCTGATGCCCGCCGCCTTGGCGATGGCCGCCGAGATCGCAGAAAAAAGCCCCGTGGCGTTGGCCCGCAACAAGCACGCCTTCAACACGGTCGAGGAAATGTCGCTGCGCGAAGGCTATCGCTTCGAACAGGGCGTTTCGGCCGAGTTGTCGCTGACCGAGGATACGCGCGAGGCGCAGCGCGCCTTCGCCGAAAAGCGCAAACCCGTTTTCGGCAAACGTTGACACGATGACCGACGCCGTCCGCCTGGAACGCGAGGGCAATGTCGCCGTCGTGACGATCGACAATCCGCCGGTCAATGCGGGTTCCATCGCCGTGCGCCAAGGTCTGATCGACGCCTTCCGTTCGATCGCCAAGGACAATGCCGTGACCGGTGCGGTGCTGATCGGCGCCGGGCGCACCTTCGTCGCGGGTTCGGACATCCGCGAATTCGGCAAGCCGTTGGCCGATCCGCAATTGCCCGCCGCCATCGCGGCGATCGAGGAATGCCCCAAGCCCGTCGTCGTCGCGATCCACGGCGCAGCACTGGGCGGCGGCTACGAATTGGCGTTGGGCTGCGATGTGCGCATCGCCACACCGGATGCCAGACTGGGCCTGCCGGAAGTCACGCTGGGCATGATCCCGGGGGCGGGCGGCACGGTACGCCTGTTGCGCATCGTCGATCCGGCCGAGGCTCTCGATATCGTCGTCACCGGCAAGCGCATACTTGCCCCCGATGCGCTGAAACTCGGCATGATCGATGCGATCACGACCGGCGATCTGCGCAAAGCGGCGATCGAGCTCGCGCGCTCGCCCGCCACCGCCAAACGGCGCTTGCGCGATCTACCGGTTC
>JAIUNH010000286.1 GCA_020161965.1 Pseudomonadota bacterium | reverse complement strand
GAGGGCGCTACGATGGACAATGCCCATGCGCCAATAGGACTCACGATTCAGAAGCTCCGTCAGACGCTCAACGTCATACGGGTTCTCGCCCAGCAGCATCGGCGCGAAATAGCCGATCGTGTCGGCGACCGCCTGTTCGGCGAATTCGACGCTGCCTTCGCCCACGCCCTCGATGCCCGTATCGGTTTCGATCCGCGCGAAGACGAAATTCGCGCGGAAGAAATCGACCGTGAACGCCTCCACCGCCGTGATTTTCACGACGCGGATCCCGCTTCGTCGGCCAGGCAGCGCAGCATATCGTCGCGGGCGGAATCGCAATGGGTCTTGGCGGCGGCGACCGCCGCGCGTACGTCGCGCGCCAGGATCGCGTCAGCCAAAATCTTGTGCTCGCGGATATTCTGCTTCAGCCGCTCGCGCCCGAAACCATAGCGCACGCGATAGGCGTGGATCAGTTCCCACCCTTGGCCGACGATCCGCTCGGCTTCGGGATTGCGTGCCGCCTTGTAGGTCAGCGAATGGAAGGCGCGGTTCGCGGCCAGCATCGCCACGCGATCGCCGCTCGCGACGGCCTGAACGTAAGCGCGCTCCAGTTCCTTGAGCGGTTTCAACTCCGCATCCGACGCGCGCTCGACGCAGCGCTCGACCAGTAAAACCTCCAGCGCGCCGCGCATGTCGTACATGTTGCCGACGAACTCGGCATCGACCGTACGGATGCGCGCACCCTTGTGGGATTCGATTTCGATGATCCGATCAGCCTCGAGCTGGCGCAGCGCTTCGCGTACCGGCATGTGACTGATGCCGAATTGCTTGGCGACGTCCGCGATGCGCAGGCGCGCACCCGGCTCGAACTCGCCGGCCATGATCGAGCGCCGCAGCATCTCGGTCAGGCGGACGGAGGTGGTTTCGTTGAGGGCTTCGCTCCCGGAACCATTATTGATTTGTGCGTTCATATTTTTGATCAAATATCGAAATTGGCAATTCGTCAAGCGGAATCTTGGCGCGCCATCCACAAGGAGTAACGGCGTTAAAACAGTCAAAGCCCGGAGCTGGCTCCCCAGGGCGGCCTTCTTCGTCTCTCGTGTGATGGTCGGAGCGGCGGGATTCGAACCCCGTGACGCATTACGTCGCGCCCAGTCCCCTAGACCGTATAAAATCTTTTTATATCAATATTATTTTCCACGCCTACGAGGCATTTTGAGCCCTTTTGTGGAAAATGAGTGCTTGCAAGGCGAAGGCAAAAAAGGCGTCGATGCCATAACACGCTCGCGCCAATTAAACCGGGCGGCGGTCGCTCCACATCGACGTGTAGGGGCCAGCCCCCTGCTCGCCGCCGTCGATCGCCAAAATCTGGCCAGTCGTCTGGCCCGAATTCTCGCCGCAGAGATAGACGATCGCCGCCGCAACCTCCTCGGGCGTCGCCAAGCGCGCGGTCGGAATCGAGCGCGCGCGCGCCCGGATCGACGCTTCACCTTTGCGCGCGACATAAGCCTCGGTCATCACGGCACCCGGCGCCACGGCGTTGACGGTGACGCCCTTTGGCCCCAACTCGCTTGCCATCGCGCGGGTAAGTGCAATCACCGCCGCCTTCGACACGGCATAAGGGATCACACCCAATGGCCCGCCAAGCCCGGCCAGCGACGCGACATTAACGATCCGTCCCCAGCCGCGCGCGGCCATGCCCGGCGCCAGTGCCACGCTCAGCCGCGCGACCGAGTGAAGATTGCCGTCGAGTGAGGTGCGGATCTTCTCCGGCAATTCAGGACCAATGCCGCCGACAGTGCCGACATCACCCGCGTTGTTGACCAGGATATCGATCGCGAAACCGGCCTTGTCGAGTGCGGCCAGACCGGTGGCGACGCTGGCTTCGTCCATCGCATCCATCTGCACGGCGCGGACGCGCTGTCCGCCACCGAGCTTGGCGACGGCTTCGTCGAGCTTCGCTTGGCGGCGACCGCAAATTGCAACCGAATGTCCGGCCTCGAGCAGCAGCTTCGCCGTGGCGAAGCCGATCCCTTCGCTCGCCCCTGTCACCAGCGCGCTTCTCATGCCGCCACCTTCTCGCGCTTGCCACTGACGAGCGAGCGATAGGCCGCTTCCAACGCGCGCATGTCACGCAAGCCCGCTTCGGCCGGCACGTCAACCGGCGTGCCGTCGAGGACGGCATCGATAAAACGCCGATGCTGGTTGTAGGGGTTCTGCCAATCGCCCATCGCGGGCGGCAGAAGTTCTGAAACGACCAGCCGCTTGCCCGGTTCGCGATATTTGATCGTTTCGCCGTCGAACGGCTTGGTGCCGCGGATCGTCAGCGTCGCGTTGTCGACATAGTTCACGAACCCGTCGCTGCCATGGACGGACATCTGCTCGCCCTTCACGCACCACGAAGCGCCGATCACGCCGCGCGCGCCATTCGCGAAGCGCACCAGCGCGGTCATCAAATCCTCACCCTCGATATGGTCGCACATCAGATTGCCACCGTCGACGGCGGCTTCGACGATATCCGAACCCAGCAGCCATTGCCCGAGATTGAGGTAATGCGTGGCGAGCATCGTGAAGCACCCGCCGCCGGTCGCCGCCTTGCTGCCGCGCCAGAAATTCGCCGGCGTGTTCGCCCAGACATGGCCCATGCCGTTGGCGAGCTTGGCCTCGTAGCCGCCCACGCGCCCCAGCGCCCCGCTTTCGATCATCCGCTTGATGTCGCGCATCAGCGGGTGATCGAGCGAGTTCATATACATCGCCAGCACGCGCTTGGCTTTGCCCGACGCGACGACGAGGTCTTGCGCCTCCCGCACATCCAGCGTCATCGGCTTTTGCAGCAGCACATGTTTGCCCGACGCGAGGGCCGCCAGTGCCTGCGCATGGTGGAGGTTATTGGGCGTGGAGATCACGACTGCGTCGAGATCCATTGCGATCAGCGCATCGGCGCTGGGCGCCACCTCGCAGCCGAAACGTTGGCGAAGTTCGGCGGCCGGCGCTTCGACCGTGTCGAAGACGGCGACAAGCTTACTGCGGGGATATTCGCCGTAGAGCGATGCGTATTTCGACGCGACCCCGCCCACGCCCAGCAGGCCGATGCGCAGCACCGTGTCGGCCATGATCAGCGAACCGCCGAGACGGGCTTGTTCTCCATCTTGTCGCCGACGCGCAGGATCTTCTCCGCGCGATCGAGGATGATGGCGCCGCGATCGAGCAGACGATTCTGCAGATTGGTGATACCGACGGCGCGCACATCGCCGCCATTGGCCAGCGCCATCGCCGTCGCCGTGCCCGCCGCCTGGCCCATGCCCATGCAGGTGACGGTAACGCGGCTCGACGCCAGCGCCACGCTATCGGCCGAATGGCAGCGGCCCGCGACCATCAGATTCGACAGGCCCTTCGGGCATAGCGTGCCGAAGGCGATGTCGTAGGGCCGCACGACCGTGTGCATATGATAGCCCGATTGGTGCTTGGGATGGCGATCGAGATACCAAGCGCCCAGCGCCACCACGTCGCTTTGCGGACGCTCTTCTTCTACATCCGTCGCGGTCAGTGTCTTGTCGCCGACGATCCGGCGCGTCTCGCGCACGCCCGCGAACGGACCGGTGCTGGCAAGATAGGCGTCGGCGAATGCCGGCACTTCGCGCTTGAACGCGTCGAACATCGTCTTCGCGTCGAGGCGGCCCTGGATTTCCGCGCGCGTCAGATCGGTCTGATCGATACCGGAGCCGGGAGCGCGGCATGCATTGACATAAACATGCGTGTCGTCCTCCAGCCGCCCGATCCACGGGCCGCCATAGACCTGCAACTCGCCGCGCGCATGCGCCTTGGCGACGGCGGCACTCGCCTGATCGCGCGTGTTCGCGTCGACCTTCACATTGCCCATGCAGAAATGCAGGCTCATCGGCTGCATTTCGTCCGAGATGTCGAATGCCGCACCGGCATAGGCGGCCGCGTCGGCATCGCCCGTCGCATCGACGATCGTCTTGGCGTGGATGATCCCCAGCCCCGCCTTGGTCGCGACAACCACGGCGTCGGCGCGATCGCCATTGCGGATCACGTCGCAAACGCGGGTGTAGTACAGGACCTTGACGCCCGCCTCGCGGAACATGCGATCGGCTTGGCGCTTGAAGGATTCGATGCCGAAGCGGATCTTGCCCTTGTCCGGCGTTTCCTTCATTTCGCGCAATTCGTTGCTGGGGCTGAAGGCGACGTCCATCGCGTCGTCGCGGCCCGCCGCCGCGCGTGCGAATTCGGCGACAACGCCGCCGACGACCGGCAAGCCGCTGCGCAGATCCACCCAGCCGTCGAACGACGCGCCGATCACGCCAGTGATATAGCCGCCGGCGAAGCCGCGATCCTCTACCACCATCACCGAAGCGCCTTCGCGCGCCGCCGCGATCGCCGCGACCGTGCCCGCACAGCCCGCCCCGCAGACCAACACGTCCACGCGCGCGATCACGTCCAGCGACCGCTCGAATTTATAGCCCGACGCCATGGTGCATTCCCCCGCTTATCCTTTGATTCCCGATGCCGTGACGCCGCGCACGAAATAGCGCTGCGCCACGATGAATACCGCGACGACCGGCAGGATCATCGTGACCGTCGCCGCCATCACCAAATGCCAATTGCTCGCGACATCGTCGCCGCTGATCAGGCTGTAGAGGCCCATCGGCAGCGTGTACATCTTCGAATCGTTCAAATAGAGCAGCGGCGACATGAAGTCGCTCCAGCTCTGTTCGAACGCCAGCACCGCGACGACCGCGACCACGGGCTTGGACAGCGGCATGACGATCCGCCACCAGATCTGCAACTCGTTGGCGCCGTCGATGCGCGCGGCTTCCATCAGCGATTTGGGCATGCCCAGGAAGAACTGGTGGAACAGGAAGATGAAGAAGGCATGCGTGCCGAAGAACGAGGGTGCAATCAGCGGATACCAGGTGTTGATCCAGTCGAGTTCCTTGAAGATGAGGAACAGCGGGATCATGCGCACCGCGAACGGGAACATCATCGTCGCAATCATCAGCAGGAACATGATCCGCCGCCCCGGAAAGCGCAGCTGCGCGAAGCCATAGGCGATGAAGGCGCTGGACAGCACGTCGCCCGCGACCGACGCGACCGCGACGACGATGCTGTTGAACACGTAACGCGCGAAGGGGAAGCTCTCGAACAGGACGAGCTTGTAATTCTCCCACGCCAACGGCCAGGGGAAGATGCGCGTCGCGTCGTAGACCTGCGGCTGCGTCTTCAACGACGTCGTGCCGAGCAGCACGACCGGCAGCAGCCAGATCGCCGACAGGCCGAACAGCACGATATAGCGGCCGATATGCGGCCGCCAGGGCTCGTACGCCGCCTCAGACGCGGTCATAGGTCACCCACTTGTCCGAAGTCTTCATGATAAGCGCGGTTAGCGCCAGGATCGCGAGCACGAGGATCGCCGCCATCGCCGAGGCGTAGCCCATTTCGATGTATTCGACCCCGCGCCGGTAGAGATAGACGACATAGATCAGCGTTTCGTTGGCAGGGCC
>JAIUNH010000285.1 GCA_020161965.1 Pseudomonadota bacterium | reverse complement strand
GATGTCGCGATGCGCAATCTGATGGGCGCGCAGCTCGAAATGCTCAGCGCGCTGGGTGGAAAAAAGCTCTGATCGAGGCTTTGTAGCCGTCGGGCATATTCAGCGCGTCGATTTCTTCGGGCGCGAACAATTCCAATTTTTTGTGTTCGTGACTGATGCGCGGGGTAACGCCCGTCAACGGTGCGCACGCATAGGTCACGATCACGACCTCGACGCCCGGTACAATGCGATAAAGCCAGGAATCGAGAATGCGCTCGGGCATTGCTTTCAGCCCCAGCTCCTCGTCGATCTCGCGCGCGAGGCAGTCTTGCGGATCTTCGCCCGGTTCCAGCTTGCCGCCGGGCAATTCCCACTCGTCGCGTTCGTTGAACAACAGACAAACGCGCCCGTCGATCGTGACGACCCCCTTCATCGCGACGGGAAAACGCGGCGCTTTGTTGTCGCCGGGCTCAGCCACGCGCGAACAGCGCTTTGATCGCCGCCCCGAACGAACCTTCTTCGAGATATTTGAGCGCCAGGATCGCGCCGAACACGATGCCCGCGACCGCGAGGAACGAGCCGAGTGCGAGCGTCGACAAACCGGTGATGCCTTGGCCCACGGTGCAGCCCAGCGCGCTGACGCCGCCCACACCCATCAAAATGGCACCACCCGCGTTGCGCAGAAAATCGTTCGCGTCGCGGAAGCTTTCCAAGCGCCATTCGCCGGCGGCTTTCGCGGCGATCGCCGAACCGATCAACATGCCGATCACGGTCGACACGCCGAAATTGATTTTGGCGCCCGTCCAGAACATCGCATAGAACAGCGTGTCGCCGACGGGGGCGACGAAGGTGAACGAGGCGAGCGGCGTGGGATCGAAATCGTCCTTGCCCCACACGCCGGTGATCGCCCAACCGAGCACGATCAACGCACCCACACCCAGCCCTGCGATCACATCGCGCGCGCTGGCGCGGAACGCTTTGTCCTTGAAGCACCAGATCAGTAATGCGATGCCCAGCAGCGCCGCCACGATCGGCCGGTCGATGCCGGTCAGCGTCGGCAGACTTTGATCGGCGAAACCAAGCGCGCGCAGATCGAGATTTGTGCGTTCCCAGGTGTTGACGCGCGCATAGCCAACGATGCCGCGCAGCGTGGCGTAAGCCGCGATCCCCAGGATCAGCAACACGACGACGCTTTTGAGATTGCCCGCACCCGCGCGCACCAGATTGCGCTGGCCGCAGCCGCCGGCCAACACCATGCCGAAGCCGAACAACGCGCCGCCGAAAATGGCGCCCAGCCAGCCGAGATTGGGGGCGAGGTAGATCGATCTGCGCAGATCGATGGCGCCCGCCGCATGCAAGGCGTTGGCGCCCAGCATCGCGATACCGATGGCGGCGATCCAGGCGCGCAGGCGGCGCTTGTCTTCCATCACCACGGCGTCGGAAATGGCGCCCATCGTGCAGAAATTGGTGCGCTGGGCCAAAGCGCCGAACGCCGTACCGGCGCCGAGTCCGGCGATTGCGACGAGAAGATGTATCGGAACGTCGAGCATATGGGCGGGCAATCTATCGCTTGAAGCGCGCCGCTTCAAAGCCGTAATGTCGCGCGCCATGTCCATGACCGAACTCGACGTCAAAGGGCTGAATTGTCCCTTGCCCGTGCTGCGGGTCAAAAAAGCGATGGCGGGCCTGCCCGCCGGCGCCACGCTCAAGGTCTTCGCGACCGATCCCGGTGCGGTGAAGGATTTCGAGGCGTTCTGCAAGACGACCGGCAACGTCCTCAAATCGTCTGCCGAAGCCGACGGCGTGTTCGTCTTCGAGATCGGCAAGGCCGGTTGAACCGCACCCTCTCCCGTGAAGGCTTCTGGCTGCTGTTGACGCTCGCGTTTTTCTGGGGCGTCAATTGGCCGGCGATGAAGTTCTCGGTGCTCGAACTCCCGCCATGGGTGTTCCGCGTGCTGTGCGTCTATATCGGCGCCGCCGGGCTGTTCGCCATCGCGATGCGTTTGCGCCTCGATTGCCGCATACCGCCGGGCCGGATCGGCCAATTGGCGCTCGCCGGATTTTTGAACGTGACCGTCTGGCACGTTTCCACCGCCTATGGCTTGCAGCATGTCGAAGCAGGGCGTGCGGCGCTGATCGCCTTCACCATGCCGATGTGGGTGTCGCTGTTCGGCGCGTTGTTCCTGGGCGAGGTCTTCGATCGGCGCCGCGCATTGGCGCTGGCGTTCGGCGGGGCGGGGTTGATGCTGCTGGCGTGGCCCGCTTTCGCGGGGCTGATCGACCGGCCGATCGGCTTGGCGCTGATGCTGGCGGCGGCGATCGGCTGGGCGACCGGCACCGTCTATACCAAGCGAGCGAAGTTCCCGATGCCGGCGGTGACGCTGACGGCGTGGCAATTGCTGTTCGGCGGCATACCGCTGATCGCGGGGCTGCTCTGGTTCGATCTGCCCGGCGGTCTTTGGCCGGCGGGCGGTTTGACGCTGCAGGGCTGGCTCGGCTTCGGCTATGCGGCCACCGTGCCGATGATCTATTGCCATTGGGCGTGGTTCCGGGCGCTTGAAATTCTGCCCGCGTCGATGGCCTCGCTCGGCCTGCTGGCCGTGCCCGTCGTGGGCGTGGCCTCGTCGGCGTGGCTGACGGGCGAGCGTTTCGCGGCCCTCGACTACGCCGCGATGGCCGCGATCCTGGTGGCGCTGTTCCTGGCGTTGGGAACCTCGAAGCCTATTTCCGCCGGTTGACCCAGACCAGAATCGCGATCGCCAGCACGAAGGCGCCCAGCATCGCGAATTGGAAATGCGACGCGAGTTCGCCGAACGCCGTTTCCAGCGCGTGGCCGAACAGATAGCCCCCGCCCGCGAACAGAATCGCCCAGACGAAAGCCGCGATGAAATTCAGTGCTGCGAAGCGCAACGGATTGATGCGCGCCAAGCCCATCGCGAAGGACGCGAAATTGCGCACGCCGTAGATGAAGCGGAAGGTCAGGATGAACCAGGTGTCGTAACGCTCGAGCCAGCCCATCGCGCGTTCCACACCCGGCTTCCAGGCCGGTTTGCGCGCGAGCAAGCGCACGCCATAGGTCCGGCCGAGCCAAAACCACAATTGATCGCCGCAGAAACTGCCGAACCACGCGGCCAGCAGCAGCGGCAGGAAGGCGATCTTCTCCTGCTGGGCGGCCGCACCCGCGAAGATCACGAAAGTCTCGCCTTCGAAGAAGGTCCACAGAAACGTCGCGGCATACACCAGCGCCCCGTATTCCGCGATAAGCCGATCGACGTCCAACCCGGGCGCTCCCTTGCGCGATGTGGTATAGTCACCACATACCCTAAGGAAGGGCGGAGAGGAACCGATGCGACGTTTTCTTGTTCTTGTGACGGTGGCGTTACTGGCTTCCGCGCCGGCTTGGGCCGAGGATACGCGTCCCAATTCGACGCCGCCCAAAGCCAATCCGGACGCCGATAAGCTGAACGCGCGCAACCCGAGCGTTTTCCACGCCGGGCCCGGCAAGCCGTTGGAAGGCAGCGTTTACGTCTCGCCGTCGCGCATTCCGAAGCCCGAGGCGAAGAAATAAAGCGTTATTCGGCGATTTGGCTGCACTCGGTGCCGCCGCCGAGGGTGCGCACGCAGGCGAATTTGGCGTTCGGGTCGGGCTTGGCTTCCTTCGGCCCGTCGATATAGCGCTCGCGCAGATCGCACATGATCTTGCGGTCGCCCGTCGTCCACATGCCGTCGCACGCGCCGGGCATGAAATGCGGCCCGATGATCGCGGTCGTCATGATCACGCCCGGGCCGATCACGGAATTGACCGCCTGCTCGTAGGGCTTGAGATACGTCATCACCTTGTTCGGCGCGTTCGACAAGGGCGGGTTGCCTTGGAACGACGTCGTTTCGCCGCACGCACCAAGGGTGACGGCGAACAAGAAAACGGTCAGCAGGGCGGCCGGGTTCTTCATGGGATAACTCCAATACCCATAAAATTTGAACCAAATTTACTAATTATCGATGAAGACGGCAAGAAATAGGCTAATCGACTGATTAAGCTTTGATTTTCGTCGCCTGGGCGATCTTGCGGGCTTCGCCTTCGCCCAAATCCCAGTAAAGCCCGGCCATCAGGCGCAGGCCCTCGCGCGCGACCTCCGGCAGGATGTGCTCGTTGGGCGCGTGTTGCGAACAGGCCGGATAGGAATGCGGGACCCAGACGGTCGACAGGCCCAGCGTGTCGCTGAACACGTCGTTGGGCAGCGAGCCGCCGAGATTGGGCAGGATCGCCGGCTTTTTGTTGCTGGTCCGGCGCATCGAATCGACCGCGAATTTGACCCACGGATGATCGGGGTCGAGCCGCGTGGCGGCGAACAACACGTCGCGCGCCGAGGCGATCTTCACGAACGGGAAGCCGTGACGATCGAGATGCCGGCGCAAGGCCGGCAGAATGCCGTGCGGATCGATGCCGACGACGAAGCGCAATTGGCAACGCGCCCAGGCGCGCGGCGGAATGGCGTTCACGGGATTGCGCGGATTGCCGGTCTCGTAGGCCAGCACCTCGAACGAGCACCAGCCGAAGACACGCTCCGACGGGGTGAGGCCCGGCTCGCCCCACCATTCTTCGATCGCCGGGCCATCGGCGCCGCCGTCGACCTCGCAATCGGCAAGCGCGCGGCGCACGGAATCCGGCAGTTCGGCGGGCACCCATTCGGGAATGCGGATCTGGCCGGTCGGGCCTGCGATGGTCGAAATCGCATGCGCCAGCTGCAAACCGGGATTGGAGATGAGCCCGCCCCAATTGCCCGAATGATGGCCGCCTTCGCGCGCATCGATCCAAATGTCGAAATTGAAGGCGCCGCGCGAGCCCAGGAAGATCGTCGGGCGTTCGGCGCGCAAACGCGGCCCGTCCGACGCGAGCAACATATCGGCGGCGAACAGCGCCTTGTTGTCCTCGCACACTTCGCGCAAGCCGGGCGACCCGGTTTCCTCGCCCATCTCGATCAGATATTTGGCGTTGAAGCCGAGTTTGCCGCGCGTGGCGAGCACTGCGGCGAGGGCCGCGATATTGATCGAGTGCTGGCCCTTATTGTCGGCCGTCCCGCGCCCGTACCAGCGATCGCCTTCGTCCTTCAATTCCCAGGGCGATAGCCCGTCGCGCCATTGATCTTCGAGGCCACGAATTACATCGCCGTGGCCGTAGCCGAACACGGTGGGCAATGCCGGATCTTCGATGCGGCTGGCCAGCAGGAACGAGCCCTTGGCCTTTGCGTGCGTCAGAATGCGGCACTCAAAGCCGAGCTTCGATAGCGTGGGCACCATCTCCGCTTCCAGATAGCGCGCGAGTTCCGCCGCACGATCCGGGTTCTGGCTTTCGGTCTTGAATGCGACGCGCCGCGCGAGATCGGCCTTGAAATCGCCTTGGTCGAAATAGGTTTCGGCGGCGGCGATGGCGGCTTCGCGGGTCATGGCATGCGTGTCCTGGCTGAGGGTCACGCCATCATGCGCCGCCCGCCCGCTACACGGCAACCGAATGCTTCGCTTTG
>JAIUNH010000284.1 GCA_020161965.1 Pseudomonadota bacterium | reverse complement strand
GTCGATCGTGCCGCGCTCATAGGGGGTGACCAGCCAATAGGACCCGTCGGCTTCGCGCCGCAACACGCGCGCGAACAGCTTGACCAGCCCCAGCCGCCCGATCGGCGTACCACGATGGAACCACGTGCCGTCGCGCGCGATCGACAGGCCGAAATCGCCGCAGCTCTCGTCCGGACCGACGGCGAGTCCCGCGAGCGCTGTGGATATCTGGGGGGTGGACTCGTCTGGCATGGCTTTCGCTCTACATTCGTATCGATCTTAAACCGCCGAAACGACGGGAGATATAGCCGCCAACACGCCGAAACCCAGTGGTGCTGGACTCTCCCCCGCCGCATCGCCACACTCGCTGCCAGGGACAGGTTTTGCCATCGTTGCCGAGAAAGGTTGAACGCTCGTGAACGCTCCCGTCGCACCCCCCGCGCTTTCCGACGATCCTGATAAATTGCTGGCCGAACTCGAAACGCTCGGCACCTCGCTCGCCAAAGTCCGCGAAAGTATCGGCCGCGTCATTTTCGGCCAGAAGGACGTGATCGACCAAACGCTGGTGACACTGCTGGCCGGCGGCCATGTGCTGCTGATCGGCGTGCCCGGCCTCGCCAAAACCAAGCTCGTCGATACGCTCGGCACCGTGCTGGGTCTCGACACCAAGCGCGTCCAATGTACGCCCGATTTGATGCCCGCCGACATCATCGGGTCGGAAGTGCTCGAGGAAAGCGACAGCGGCAAGCGCGAATTCCGTTTCCTTAAAGGGCCGGTCTTCGCGCAGCTGTTGATGGCCGATGAAATCAACCGCGCTTCCCCCCGCACCCAATCCGCGTTGCTGCAATCGATGCAGGAACATCGCGTATCGGTCGGCGGCGTCTATCACCAATTGCCCGATCCGTTCCACGTGCTGGCGACGCAGAACCCGCTGGAACAGGAAGGCACCTATCCGCTGCCCGAAGCGCAGCTCGACCGCTTCCTGTTGCAGGTCGATGTCGATTATCCCGATCTCGATGCCGAGCGGCGCATGCTGATCGCGACGACGGGTGTGGAAAACGAGAAGCCGCGCCAAGCGCTGACCGCCGCCGAACTCAAGGCGGCACAGACGCTGATCCGCCGCGTGCCCGTGGGCGAATCGGTGGTCGAGGCGATCCTCAAACTCGTGCGTTCGGGCCGTCCGGCCGAAACGAACGTGGACGAGGTGATGAAGCACGTGATCTGGGGCCCGGGCCCGCGCGCCAGCCAAGCCTTGATGCTGGCAGCACGCGCGCGCGCCGTGCTCGACGGGCGCTTGTCGCCGTCGATCGACGACGTCGTGGCGCTGGCCGGTCCCGTGCTGCGCCATCGCATGGCGCTGTCCTTCGCCGCGCGCGCCGAAGGCATCACGATCGACAACATCATCGAGCGGCTGGTGGCGCCCCTCGCGTGAGCGCTTCGGCGGCGACGCAAAGCGGCCCGATGACGGATACGGCCACGCGCACGCGATTGGCCGCCGAACAGCTCGCGAGCAAATTGCCCGCGTTGCTGGCCGCGGCCGATCGCGTCGCGTCCACGGTCGCGCAAGGCGTACACGGGCGCCGGCGCGCGGGCCAAGGCGAAACCTTCTGGCAGTTCCGCCGCTATATGCCCGGCGACACGATCGATCGCATCGATTGGCGCCAGACCGCCAAATCCGCGCATGTCTATGTGCGCGAGACCGAATGGGAAGCGGCCCAGACCGTCTATCTGTGGCTCGACCGTTCGCCGTCGATGGATTGGGCGTCGGATAAGCGCCTGCCGCGCAAGCAGGAGCGCGCGGAATTGCTGCTGCTCGCTCTTGCCGCATTGCTCGCGCGCGGCGGCGAGCGTGTGGCGTTGCTCGGCACGGGTGCCCCGCCCGCCCACGGCAAATTCGCGGTCAATCGCTTGGCCGAATTGATGCTGACCTTGCCGCAAGTGTCGGGCGGCTTACCGCGCACGCAGCGTTTGCCGCGCCATGCGGGCTGCGCGCTGTTCGGCGATTTCCTCGCCCCGCTCGACGAAATCGATGGCCGCATCAAATCGATCGCGGGGGCCGGCGTGCGCGGGCATCTCGTCCACATCATCGATCCGGCCGAAGCGGGCTTGCCCTATTCGGGCCGCACGCGCTTCGAAGGGTTGGAGGATGACGGCGCGTTGCTGGTCAGCCGCGTGGAATCCGTGCGCGAGGATTATCTCGCCGCGTTCGAAAGCCATGTCGCGGGCTTGCGCGATCTCGCGCGCGGCTATGGCTGGGTTTATCACCAGCATCGCACCGATCGCGGGCCCGAATTGCCGCTGATGTCGCTGTGGCTCGCCTTGGCGGAAGGGCCGGGAAGATGAGCTTCTTCGCCGCGTTCGCCTTCCTGTCGCCGTGGTGGCTGCTGGTCCTGTCGGGCTTGCCGGTGCTGTGGTGGCTGCTGCGCGTGACACCGCCGGCCCCGCGCCGCGCCGCGTTCCCGGCGATCGCGTTGCTGCTGCGCTTGAAGCCGAAGGAAGAAACGCCGGCGCAAACGCCCTGGTGGCTGCTGCTGCTGCGTTTGCTGATCGCGGCGTTGATCATTCTCGCACTCGCCCAGCCGGTCATCAATCCGGCGGCACGGCTTGGTGCCGGCGGCCCGGTGATGATCGTGATCGACGATAACTGGGCGTCGGCCGCGAATTGGGCTGGGCGGCGCAACGTGATCGACCAGATTCTCGATCGCGCCGAACGCGAAGCGCGCGCGGTGACGGTGCTCAGCACGTCGCCCAATCTTTCCGGCGAAGCGCCGCGCTTGAGCCGCTTGGCGACGGCGCAGGAAACGCGCTCGCTGCTCGGCGCGCTTGAGCCCAAGCCGTGGCAAGCCGATCGCGCGGCGGCCTTGGCCGCGCTGGATACGAACGCGCCCGCCCAAGCCGCCGCGATCTATTATCTCGGCGACGGACTGGAAGATCCGAACACCAATCCGCTGGTCGAACGGCTGCAACGCATCGGCCCCGTCACCTATATCGCCGATCCGCCCGAGCGCCGCGCGCAATTGATCTTGCCGCCGTCGTCCGAAGCGCAAGCGATTGCGGTCACCGTCGCGCGGCCCGATAGCGGCGGCACGGTCGATAGCGCGGTCGTGGCGCGCGGGGACGATGGCCGCTTGCTGGCGCGCGAGCGTTTGCTGTTCGAGGCGGGCGCCGCGCAAGCGACCGCGCGCCTGTCGATCCCCGCCGAATTGCGTAACCGAATTTCGCGCATCGAAGTGGAAGGCCAAGCGACCGCCGGATCGATCGCGCTGATCGACGAGCGCTGGCGCCGCCGCCCCGTGGGCATCGTCGCGTCGGGCGGGCAGGAAAAACAGAACCAGCCTTTGCTCGCCGATCAATTCTATCTGGAGCGTGCGTTGCAGCCCTTCGCCGAAGTGCGCGCGGGCGAATTGACCGATCTGCTCCAGCGCGAAATCTCGGTGCTATTGCTCGCCGATCTGGGCCGCTTGTCGGATGCCGAACGTGCGCAGCTTGAACCTTGGATGCGGCGTGGTGGCGTGGTCGTGCGCTTCGCCGGCCCCCGCATCGTCGAAGCCGACGACGATTTCGTGCCCGTGCCCTTGCGTTTGGGCGGGCGCGCCTTCGGCGGCGCCATGACCTGGGATCAGCCGTTGGGCTTGGCGCCGTTCGATGCGGACTCCGCCTTCGCGGGGCTTGAAGTGCCCGACGATATCCGCGTGCGCCGCCAAGTGCTGGCCGAACCCTCGCTCGACCTCGCGCAAAAAACCTGGGCGCGTTTGACCGACGGCACGCCGCTTGTCACCGCCGACAAGCGCGGCGAAGGCTGGCTCGTCATGGTGCACGTCACCGCCTCGCCCGAATGGTCGAACCTGCCGCTCGCCGGGCTTTACGTCGAAATGCTGCGCCGCTTGCTGGGGCTTTCCCAAGGGATCGCGGGCGATGCGGGCGGTGACGCAATGTTGGCGCCGGTCGCCACACTCGACGCGTTCGGCCGGTTGGTGTCGCCCTTCCCCGCCGCGACGGGCGTGCAAGCCAAGGCGCTGGCCACGCAAGCCGCGTCGGCGCGCACACCGCCCGGCCATTACGGCACGGATACGGCGCGGCGCGCGCTGAACCTGTCGCAAGGCATGGAAGCGCCGGTCGCGTTGCGCGGGTTGCCGATTGGTATTGCGCGCGCCGATTACGCGCCCGCGCGCGAGGTCGATTTCAAACCGCCGCTGCTGATCGCGGCGTTCCTGCTGGTCGTCGGCGATTTGCTGATCGCGTTGTTCTTGCGCGGGCTGCTGAATTTCCGGCGCGCCGGCTCCGCCGCCGGTGCCGTGTTCCTGGTCGCGTTCGCGATGAACGCGGATGCGCAGACGCGCCCACCCGCCCCGCAAGCGCAGTTCGACGAGCGCACGGGGCTGGAAAACGCGTTGTTCACGCGCTTCGCCTATGTGCTGACCGGCCGCGAGGATATCGACAATGTCAGCCGCGCCGGGCTGTCGGGCCTGGGCGTCGTGCTGGCGCGCCGCACGGCGGTCGATGCCGCACCGCCGATGGGCGTGGATGTCGAGCGCGACGAGCTCAGCTTCTATCCGCTGCTCTATTGGCCCGTGTCGCCGCAAGTGCCGCGCCCCAGCGATCAAGCGCTGCAACGCGTGAAGCGGTTCCTCGCCGACGGCGGGATGATCCTGTTCGACACGCGCGAGGCCGATTTCATCGGTCCCACCGGCAACGGCCCCGCCGCGCAGCGCTTGCGCGAAATCCTGCGCCCGCTGGATTTGCCGCGCTTGGGCCGCATCACGCCCGCACACGTGCTGACCAAAGCGTTTTATCTGCTGCAGGAATTTCCCGGCCGCGTCACCGGTGCGCCCGTTTGGGTCGAAGCGCCCGACGCGACCGAGAATGACGGCGTGTCCAGCGTCATCATCGGCGCCAATGACTGGGCGTCGGCTTGGGCGCTGGACGGCAACGGCCGCGCGATGTTCGCCGCCGTGCCCGGCGGCGAAGGCCAGCGCGAATTGGCCGTGCGCTTCGGCGTGAACCTCGTGATGTACGCGCTGACCGGCAATTACAAAGCCGATCAGGTCCATGTCGACGCGATCCTGGATCGCATGCGCCGATGACCGAATATTCGATCGCCTTCGCACCGCTGATCCCGGCCTGGGCGCTGGCCCTGCTGGCGCTGATCGCCGTGCCCGTTATCGGCTACGCGCTGTTCGCCAAGGCGCGGGGTGCGGGATGGCGTTTGGCCGCGTTGGCGGGTTTGCTGCTGGCGCTGGCCAATCCGCTGGCGGTGATCGAGCAACGCCAATCGCTGCCCGACGTGGCGCTGGTCGTGGTCGACGAATCCGCGTCGATGCGCATCGGCGAACGCGCCGAGCGGGCGGAACGCGCGGCCAATGCGCTGCGCGACCGCTTGGGCCGCGAGCGCGATATGGAAGTGCGCGTGGTGCGCGCCGGTGCGGGCGGTGTGGGTACCGACGGCACGCGGCTGTTCGATTCGATCGAACGCGCCGTCGCCGACGTACCGCGCGGGCGCATCGCCGGCGTGGCCGTCGTCAC
>JAIUNH010000283.1 GCA_020161965.1 Pseudomonadota bacterium | reverse complement strand
TCGAGCGCAGCGAGGCATCGACCATCGACACCGGTTCGTCCGCCAGAATGATATGCGGATCGAGCAGCAAGGCGCGCGCGATCATGATGCGCTGGCGCTGACCGCCGGAAAGCTGGTGCGGATACTTGCCCAGCGTTTCGCCGGGCCGCAAGCCGACGGTTTCGAGCGCCTTTTCGATCTTCGCGCGCGCTTGCGCCGCGTCGCGCGTAATGCCGAACACCGATAGCGGCGTGAACAGGGCGTGATCGATTTTGTAGAACGGGTTGAACGCTTCGAACGGATCTTGGAAAACGGCTTGCACTTCGCGCCGGAACGCTTTGCGCTGTTCGGCGTTCATATGTGCGACGTCGACGCCGCGATAGGAAACGCTGCCGGCGGTGGGCGAGCGGAAGCCGAGCAAAAGATGCGTCAGCGTCGTCTTGCCGCTGCCGCTTTCGCCCACGACCGCGACGATGCCGGGCTTGTCGCCGCCGATGGCGAGCGACGCGTCCTTCAGCGCCGTCTTGGCATTGCGGCCGCCGGAATGGAACACGACGCTCGCCGCATGCGCTTCCAGACGGCCGTCTTTGCGGGGGCTGTTCATGCGGCCTCCGCGAAATGGCAGGCGGCGTCATGCGCGGCGCCGACCTGGCGCAAGGCGGGCGCTTCGGCACGGCAGCGTGCATCGGCTGCCGGGCAGCGCGTCTGGAACGGGCAACCGGGCGGACGATCGGTCAAAGACGGCGGCACGCCCGGAATGCCCTGGAACGCGCGCTTTTCGGTCAGCGATGGCAAGGCGCCGATTAGCATTTTCGTATAGGGATGCTTGGGGGCGGCGAAGACCGATTTGACCGGGCCGGTCTCGACCAAGCGGCCCGCATACATCACGCCGATCCGATCGACGAAATGCGCCATCAGCGCCATGTCGTGACCGATCAGGATGATCGCCGCACCGATTTCCTGCTGCACGCGGCCCAACGTGGCCAGAACCTGTTTTTGCACGACGACGTCGAGTGCGGAGGTCGGCTCGTCGGCCAAAATCACGGCGGGGGTCAGCGCGATCGCCAGGGCGATACACACGCGCTGCTTCATGCCGCCCGACAATTCATGCGGGAAGCGGCTGGAGACATGCGCGGGCAGGCCGACGCGCGCCAGCAATTTGGCGATGCGTGCGGTGTCGGATTTCTGCCCGTGTGCGGCGAACAGATCGGCGAATTGCGCGCCGATGGTCAATACGGGATTGAGCGAACTCATCGCGCCCTGCGGGACCAGCGACATGCGCGCGAAGCGCGTGCGGCGCAATTCCTCGGTCGACAGCGCCAGCACGTCGCGCCCTTCCAGGCGCATATGCCGTGCCGAAATCTCGCCCGGCGGGCGGATCATGCGCATCAGCGCCAGCACGGTCGTCGATTTGCCAGAGCCGCTTTCGCCGACGAGGCCGAGGCGCTCGCGCGGCATCAGATTGAAGCCGATGCTGTCGACCGCGAAGGCCGGGCCTTTGGGCGTGCGATAGCGGACCGACAGATCGGCGATTTCGAGGACCGGCGCGCTCATAGCCCACCCAAGCGCTTGTTGGCGACGCGATCCATGCCGGCCGAAGTCAGCAGCAAGCCGATGAAGATCAGCGCGAGCGCCAGGATCGGCGGGCCCCACCACCACCACATGCCGCGGATGATGGCGCCATAGAACTGCGCCCAGAAGATCGTCATGCCGAGGGTGAGTTCGGTCTGCGGCCCCAGGCCCAAGGCTTCGAGCCCGATCGTCGCCAGCATCGCTTGGCCGACCGCGATCACGAAGCTTGCCGCGATATAGGGCAGGAGATTGGGCAGTACTTCGATGAACACGAGACGCAGGCCGCCCAGACCGCTGAGGCGCGCCACCTGCACGTAACCGCGTTCGCGCACCGACAATGTCTGCGCGCGGATCGCGCGCGCGGCGACCATCCACGATAGGCCTGCGACGATCACCGCCATCAGATCGACGGTCATCGAGCGCACATTGGCGGCAACGAGCACAAGGATCGCGACGCTGGGGATCGTCATCATCACGTCGGACGCGGTACGGATCGTCGCATCGATCAAGCCGCCCATGAAGCCGGCGATCAGACCCAAAGTCACGCCGACGGTGAGGCTGATCAGTCCGGCGACCAGACCGATCTTCAATGTTTGCGGTGTGGCGAGCGCCATGACGGTCAATACGTCTCGGCCTTGCGCATCCGTACCCAGCCAGTACAGCGCCGAAGGCGGGCGGCGGGCGGGGACGGCACCGACTTGCGCGAGGCTTTGATCGACCAGCAGCGGTGCGAGCAGCGCCGCGAGCATCAGCAAGCCGAGGATCGTCAAGCCGGCGGCGAGCGGCAGATTGCCGCGGAACAATTTGGCGAAGTCCGGCCCCATCGTCAGCTCCGCTTGTTCGTGATCCGCGGATCGATCAGCGGATAGAGAAGGTCGAGGATGAACATCGTCAGTGCGATCGACATCGACAGGATCAGCACGATCCCTTGGATGACGAAGAAATCCTTGCTCTGGATCGCCTGATAGAGCCGGTAGCCCATGCCGGGATAGGAGAAGATCACCTCGACCAGAATGGCGCCGGAGACGAGATGGCCGAGGGTAAGGGCGAGTTTGGTGAGCTGCGGCAACAGCGCGTTGCGCACCGCGTACCACAGGAAGATGCGCCGCTGCGAAAGCCCCTTGGCCTCGGCGAGCATGATGTAATCCTCGCCCAGCACCGACACGATCATGCCGCGCATCCCGATCGCCCAAGCGCCGATCTGTGCGAGGATGATCGATAAGGCGGGCAGCGTGGCGTGCCAAGCGATGCCCAGGATCGTGGCGCCGTCGAAACCCGGCGTCATGTCGAAGGGGAAACCGCCGCCGGCCGGGAAGATGCGATAGACGATCGCGCCGACGAACAGCAGCACGACGCCGATCAGAAAATAAGGGATCGCCGACAGAACGAGGAACGGGGCGGCGAACCAGCCGATCCAGCGCGGGGCGCGCGGCCAGGCGAGCATGCCGCCCATCAGCGTGCCGACGGCGAAGCTGAGCAATGTCGCCATGCCGAGCAAGCCCAGCGTCCACGGCATCGCGGCGGCGATACTCTCGCCCACACGCTCGGGATAATTGGCGAGCGAGAAACCGAGATCGAGGCGCAGCACCATGCCCCAATAATCGAGATATTGGCGCCACACGGGTTGATCCAGGCCGAATCGCGCGCGATAGCTTTCGACGATCGCCTTCACGTCGCCGATCGACCCGCTGGAGGTCGAGATCAGCTGGTTGAGTTGCTGTTCGACCGGGTCGCCGGGCGTCAATCGGGGCAAGGCGAAATTGATCGACACCGCCAGCACGAAGACCAGCAGCGTGATCGAAAATCGCCGGATCACGTAGTCGAGATACATCGTCGAGCCTTGATCTTGCGTTCGCGCCCGCGTCAGACGCGCAAGCGGTCGAGCACGGCGTCGGTCAATTCCAGACCGAAACCGGGCGCGTCGTTGGGCACCAGCCAACCGTTCTCCGGCACGCGCATACCGGGGAACACGATCGTCTCGATCAGCGGCACGCCGGGGCCGCCACCGACGAAATACTCGCCCCATTGCACGTTCGGCATCGCGAAGGAGAAATGCTGGCCATATGGCGTGTTCATGCCCGCATGCAGAATCACCGGAATGCCGGCCGCCTCGGCCAGATGCGCGATGCGCATACAGCCGGTGAAGCCGCAAGCCCAGGCGATATCGGGCTGGAAAATATCGGCGACGCGCTTGGCGGCGGCGTAGGCGAAGGTCTGCGGCACATACCAATGTTCGCCGGTCGCCAGCGTCTGCCAGGGCAGGCGGGCGCGCAGCGCCTCGTGCGACAGCAGATCTTCGGGCGGTAGGCAGTCCTCGATCCATTTGAGGCCGTAGGGCCGCAGGCGTTCGGCCATGCGCACGCCGAATTCGACGTCGTAGGCCATCCAGCAATCGAGCATCAATTCGACGTCGCGGCCGATTTCCTGGCGCGTCTTGGCGACCAGTTCCTCGTTGCGGTTAATCGCGTCGAGCCCGTCGGCGACGCCATAAGGGCAGGCGAGTTTCATCGCCTTGAAGCCGAGTTCCATCTGCCAATCGGTGTCGTTGCCGGTGGCGTAGCAGAATTGGCGTTCGCGCGCCGGGCCGCCGGCAAGCTCGTAGACCGGCACGTCCAGGATCTTGCCTTTGAGGTCCCACAAGGCGAGGTCGACGGCGCTGATCGCGTAGGAGGCGAGACCGGCCGCGCTATAGGGCGACGCGGCGCGCATCATCATGTCCCACAGCCGGTCGATGGCGAAGGCATTCTCGCCGATTAGCAATGGCGCCAGATGGTTGTTGATGACGTCGATCACCGGCTGGCCGTAGCGCGACACGCCGAAACCCCAGCTGCCGTCGGAGGCGCGCACGATACACGCGACGGACGGGAAATTCGGGCGCCACAGGGTGCGCATGCGCTTGAAGCGCGGATAGCGCGACATCGGGCCGGCGACTTCCTGGTCCTTGGTCCAAGGATCGCGGCGCGCTTTCGTCGGCGTGCGGTTGAAGCTCTCCATATAGGTCGCACCCACCATCTCGTTCTTGATGGCGAAGGCTTTGATTTCGACGATCGTCGGATGCTTGGGCATGGGCCTGACCGGAGGAGAGTGAAACGGGAGAAGGAAGGAAGCGGGGATGCCGGCGACGGCATCCCCGCCTTGGCAATCAACGCGTCGGGCGCAGGCGATGGATGACCATCGCGAAACCTTCCCACGGCGGGAACGGCGCCGCGTAGGGTTCCTTCGCGTTCGGCCAGCCGGTCCAGTAGGTGTAATTGAACGCCAGCGTGTGGAATTCCTCGGCCAGCGTGATTTCCGGAATGTCGCGCATATAGATGCGCGTCGCTTGGCGCACCAGCTCGACATAGGCAGCATCGTCGGACGACGGCTTCATCGCTTCCAGCTTGTCGATGATCGCGTCGTATTCCGGGTTCTCGTAACGCGTGGGTGCACGCTGATCGCGGACCTTTTCGCCGGGCTTGGCGGAGTACTTCGTGTGGAAGTGCTCCAGCGTCTGCCAGGGATCGTAAAGGCTGCCGCAATGCGTGCCGTGCGACAGGTCGAAATTGCCGACCGTCGTGGCTTCCGACAGCGCGGTGCGCTGCTGGGCGTTGTTGACGACGTCGAACCCGGCATTGCGCAATTGCTGGGTCAATACCGGGCCCTGCGGATCGCCCTGCACGGTGGACAAAGCGATCTGCCACGCCGAACCGTCGGGCTTCGCCCAGAAGCCGTTCGCACCCTTCTTGTAGCCGCGCGAAGTCATCAGCTTGGCGACTTCCGCCAGATCCAAGCGATCGATGCGGTCGGCGTCGAGCATGTCCTTGAGCTTGGGCAGATAGGACGTGAGGCCTTGGAACGACGACATCGGCAGGGACGCCGGCAGGACCGAGCCTTCGAGCGCCAGATCGATCAGCTGCTTGCGGTCGATCGAGAAGTTCAGCGCGCGGCGGATCGCTACGTCGTTGAACGGCGCCTTCTGCGTGTTGATGCGAA
>JAIUNH010000282.1 GCA_020161965.1 Pseudomonadota bacterium | reverse complement strand
CGAACATCCCTTCCCCGCCGCGATCGACGATACGCGCGCGGCCCTCGACGCCATCGAAGGCGGCTTGCTGGGCGATGCGGTCGACGCGTCGCGCATCGCCATCGGCGGCGATTCCGCCGGGGCGGGCATCACGCTGCTGACGCTCGCGGGCCACGAATGGCGCAAACGCGTGCGCGCCGCATGCCTGTTCTATGGCTGCTTCACGCCGATGTTCGATACGGCCAGCCACGCGAAATTCGGACCCGGCGGATACGGCCTCACCTCCGCGCGTATGCGCTGGTATTGGGACAATTGGCGCGGGCCCGCGACGCTGCCCGATTTGACCGGTTTGCCCAAACTCTATCTCAGTGCGGCGGCTCTCGATCCGCTGCGCGACGAAACGCCCGACCTCGCCAACAAATTGGCCGAGGCGGGCAACGACGTCCGCTTGGACGTGTTCGCGGGCGTCTGCCACGGCTTCATGCAGATGTCGTCGAAACTGGAACCGGCGCGCAAAGCGCATCGCGTGGCCGGGCAATTCCTCGCCGAAGCCCTCAAATAAAACAACGGGAGAGACACCGATGAAACGCAGAACCTTCCTCGCCGCCACGACGGCCGCGATCGCCGCCCCGGCGATCGTCAACGCGCAAGGCACGACGACCGTGCGCTGGTGGTACCATTTCGACAATCCGCAGCATTCGCCCGCCGAATTGATCGCGAAGTTCGAAGCGGCTAATCCCGGCATCAAGATCCAGGCGGAGAGCATTCCCTGGGGCGGCGGCAACGACTACTACACGCGTCTCTACGCGGCCCTCGTCGCCAACAACGCGCCCGATTGCGCAATGGTGAAGCTCGCCAACATGTCGCGCCTGTTGGAAATGCGCGCCCTCGAGCCGCTCGATCAGCAGATCGGCGGCTGGGCCGACGCGTCGGACATCTCCGCCAATCTGTGGAACCTGCACAAGGCGCCGGACGGCAAGCGCTATTACGTGCCGCTGCAATACGTCGTGCTGTATCTCTACTACCGCGTCGATCTGTTCCAGCAGGCGGGCGTTGCGGCCCCCAAGACCTTCGACGAATTCCTGAAGGCGGCACAAGCCACGACCAAGGGCGACGTGTTCGGCTTCGGCATGCGCGGCGGTGCGGGCGGCCACGATCATTGGGGCTCGTTCGTGCTCGGCGGCGGCGCCACCTTCGAAAAGGGCGGCATGGTCACGCCGAAGGCGCTGGAAGCCAATCGCTGGTTCGTGGCGCTGGGCCGCGACCACAAGGTGTTCCCGCCGTCGGCGCCGAATGACGGCTTCCGTCAGATCGTCGACAACTTCAAGGCCGGCCGCACGGCGATGACGATCCACCATGTCGGCTCGGCCAACGAAATGGTCGATGCCCTCGGCGACAAGGTTTCGGCCGTACCCGTGCCGCGCGCGGCCGACGGCAAGGGCTGGACGTCGTTCGGCGACGAGTCGAACGCGATCTTCGCGTCGAGCCGCAACAAGGCGGCGGCGTTCCGCTGGATCAGCTGGCTGTCCACGAACGAGTCGAACGTCGAGTTCAACAAGTTCACCGGCCAATTGACCGTGTCGAACAAGGGGGCGGCCAACTGGACGCTGCACCCGAAGCGTTTCGTCGATGCGTCGGCCCAGTCGCTGGCGATCGCCGACACGCTGCCCAACGTGCCCGCCACGGCGGATTTCCTGCGCACGGTGTGGCCGACCAACATGCAACGCGCGTTGCTGGGCCAAATCCAGCCCGACGACATGATGCGCGCCATCGAACGTCACTACCACGGCTGACCGGTCGGGGCGGGCTCGCAAGGGCCCGCCCTTTCCGTCCCCCGCGAAAGCGAAAATGGTCTCCTCCCGCCTTACCCCTTATTACTTCCTCGCGCCCGCGATCCTCGCCACCGCGGCGATCGTGCTCTATCCCGTCGCGTCGACATTGTGGATGAGCTTCCACGATTTCGTGCTCTACCGGCCGTTCGACGTGCCGTTCACGGGCTTGCGCAATTACGAACGCCTGCTCGCCGACGAAGCCTTCTGGATTTCGTTGTGGAATTCCTTCGTCTGGGTCGGGCTCGCGGTCGGTTTGCAATTCGCGCTCGGCATGACCGCGGCGCTGATCCTCAATGAAAGCTTCGCGTTCCGCTCCTTGGCGCGCGCCCTCGTCGTCGTGCCCTGGGCGCTGCCCTCGGTGATCATCGGGCTGATGTTCACCTGGGTCTACGACTACAATCTCGGCCTGCTGAACGACATTCTTCTGCGTTTCGGCTTCATCAAATCGCCCGTCGCTTGGCTCGCCGATCCCGATATCGCGCTTTACGCCGTCATCGTGGCGCTGGTCTGGCAGGGTTTCCCGTTCTTCGCCGTGATCATTCTTGCAGGCCTGCAAGCGATCCCCGGCGATCTGCACGAAGCCGCCGAAATCGATGGCGCCACGCGCCTGCAACGCTTCCGCCATGTCGTGTGGCCGGGCCTGAAAGGCGTGATCCTGACCGCCCTGCTGCTGCGCACGATCTGGGTCGCGAACTCGCTCGACGTCATCCTGGTGATGACCGGCGGCGGGCCCGGCTACGCCACCCATACGCTGCCGCTTTACGCCTTCTTGCGCGCCTATAGCGGCATGGAATTCGGCTACGGCTCGGCGCTCGCCGTCGTGCTGACGCTGTTCTTGATCTCCGTCGCGGCGTTCTATGTGCGCCGCACGATGCGGGAGGCTTTCCGATGATTGACCGCCGGTCCCGCACGCAGCGCTTTTTCGAAATCGAACTGCCGGCCGCGATCTTGATCGTCATCGCCCTCGCCCCCTATGCGTGGATGGCGATCACCTCGATCAAGCCGACGGCGGATATCGCGCGTTTTCCGGTCGTCTATTGGCCCGACGAGCCCACGCTGATCCACTATGCCGATCTGCTGGCGCGCACGACCTTCCCGAAAAACCTGCTGGACTCGTTTATCGTCGCCGTCAGCGCCTGCGCGCTGGGCCTGGGTCTGTCGGTGCCCGCCGCCTACGCCTTCTCGCGTTTCGGTTTCTTCGGCCGGCGCTTCCTGATGACGCAGTTCCTGACCATCAACATGTTCCCGATCGTGCTGATGATCATTCCGCTGTTCGTCGCGATGCGTTCGCTCGGCTTGCTCGACACCGTGCCGGGCGTCGTACTGGGCCACGCGACCTTCGCGATCCCCTTCGCGATCTGGATGCTGACCAGCTACCTCAACGGTATCCCGAAGGAACTCGACGAGGCCGCGATGGTCGACGGCGCGTCGCGCGTGCAGACGATCGTGAAAATTCTGCTGCCGCTGGCCGCCCCCGGCATCGTCTCGACGGGCATCTACATCTTCGTCGCGTCGTGGAACGAATATCTCTTCGCGATGATGCTGTCCGGCCAGAACGTGCGCACGGTGACCGTCGCTTTGCAGATGTTCATCGGCGAATACACGATCCAATGGGGCTTGCTCACCGCCGGCGGCACGCTGGTGGCGCTGCCGGTCACACTTCTGTTCCTTTTCGTGCAACGACACTTGATCGGCGGGTTGACCGCCGGGGCCGTGAAATCATGACGAACAAAATTGGCGTAATCTCGATGTTCTACGCACGGCCCTTCGGCCGGGCGAATTTCGGCACCTTCGCGCAAGCGCGCGCATCGGGCATGGAGTTCATGGAACTTCTGGTGCCCGAGCCGGGCGAGCTGGACCCGCGCGAAACCAAGATGGCGGCGGCAGAGCACGGGCTCGATCTCGTTTTCGCGGCGCGCGTGAACCTGCAACGCGATCTCGCCAGCCCCGACGAAGCGGCGCGCAAAGCCGGCCTCGCCTATTTGCGCACCTGCGTCGACGAAGCGGTTGCCTATGGCGTCAAGATCGTCGGCGGGCCGCTTTATGGCGCCCCGCTGGTGTTCGCGGGCCGTCCGCCTGCACCCGTCGATGCCGATGCGCGCAAGCGCCGCTTCGATTGGGTCGTGAACGGCCTGACCGACGCCGCCGCCTATGCCGCCGACAAGGGCGTGATCCTGGGCTTGGAGCCGTTGAACCGCTTCGAGACGGATGTCGCCAACACGACCGAGCATGCGCTGGAAATCGTCGACGCCGTGGGCAACAAGGCCTTGGGTGCGATGCTCGACACGTTCCACATGAATATGGAAGACCGCGACATCGCCGCCGCGATCCGCAAGGCGGGCAAGCGCATGGTCCACTTCCAGGCCAATGAAAACCATCGCGGTTTCGTGGGCGACGGCCATATCGATTGGCCGTCGGTCGCGCGCGCCATCGTCGCGGTCGGCTATACGGGGCCCATCACGCTGGAGCCGTTCCGCCGCGACGACGTGCCGGCGGGCACTTGCGTCGCCCAATGGCGCGCACCCCATCGCAACGAAGACGCGGAATTGGCCGCAAGCGGCGCCTATTTGCGCGCGGCCCTTGATTCGGCTCGGAGGGCCGCATGAGCAATCTACGGATCGGTTGGATCGGCTGCGGCACGCATGCGGGGGAAATGCTGCTGCCCCATCTCGTGCGCCATAACGTGGTGCTGGCGGGGCTATGCGACAAAAGCCCCGATAATCTCGCGAAGATCGCCCGCAGCTATGGCGTGTCGGCCGAGAACTGCACCGACGACGCGGCCAAACTGATCGCGCGCAAGGATATCGACGCAATCGGCATGGCGATCGGCCCGGCGGCACACGTGGAACTGGGCTGTGCGGCGCTGGAACGGGGCTTGCCCGTGTTCATGGAAAAGCCGCCGGGCGGCGACGTGGCGGGCGCCAAGCGCCTGCAAGCGGCGGCCGAGAAATCGGGCGACGCTGCGGCCCGCGAGGAACTTCAGCGTCGGCTGGATTCCCTGCTGGCGCGCCAGCACGAACTCAACGCCCGGTTGAATCAGCAGGCCGAGCGGATGGAGACGTTTGTTCGGGACAACCCGATGTACGATCTGGAAACGGAGTTCGGTGCCGCCTTGAAGGAACTAGCAAAGGACATTCGCCAGTCCACTGAGGCTACCGCGCAGCAAACTCGGGAGGTGGCCCAGGCCAGTTCGCCGCCAGACGGCTCGCGCAAAGTGACGCCCGAGATGTTGCAGAAGCTTCAGTCCGCCGCTTCCGAACAAGCCAAGCGGCTGGGTCAGGTCGAGGAGCAGGCCGAAGAGGAGGTGTCCGAGCCGCTGAAGGATCTGACCCGTCTGCAGGAACTCATGAAGGACTTCAATCAGTTCGAGACCTTGTTCAACACCCAGCAGTCGCTCGCGGAGCAGGCGCGCGCCTACAACCGAAAGGGGCAGTTGAGTCGGGAGGATCAGTTGGCGCTGCGGGATCTGGCGAGCACCCAACGGCAGGTTGGCGAGTTGCTGGAGTCGTTGGAAAAGAAGCTCCGGGAGGATTCCGCGGCGGCCCGGGAAGAGTTTCCCAAGGCGGCTCGCAGCGGCGAGGAGCTGGCCGACAAGATCGGGGAGCGTCGGCTCCAGCAGTTGGCTTGGAACGCCACCCGCAGTCTGCTGGCCGGCCAGGGCGAGGAGTCGTTTCAATCGACCGACCGGCTGCGCGAGGAAATGGCCAAGCTGTTCGGGGAGTGTCAGTCGGAAGGGGGCCA
>JAIUNH010000281.1 GCA_020161965.1 Pseudomonadota bacterium | reverse complement strand
ACAAAGAGATCGAAGATCTGCTGAAGAGTCTGGGAGGTGGTGGCAGCATGCTAGTGGAGCTGAAGCCGGGACCGCTGCCGATGATCCCGAAAAAGCTGTGGGCGGAAATCGAGGAATGGATTCAGGCCTGGAAGCATGCGGAGGCCCTGCGTGACGCGGGGCTGATGGCTCCGGGGGCGCTGCTGCTGTATGGCCCGACCGGGACGGGCAAGACGATGCTTTCGAAGGGCGTCCTGCGATACATGGGCGGGCGTCCAGGGGTGATCATGGAGGCACATAACATTCTGACATCGGGCTTCGGTGAGAGCGGCCGCAACCTGGCTGCGGGCTTTCGTGAGGCAGAGGAGAAAGACGCTCTGCTGGTGATTGAGGAGATCGATGCCCTCGGGATCTCGCGCTATGGCAACAGCGGATCTTGTGCAACTGAGGAAAACAAGGTGACAATCTCTCTGATGCGGCATCTTGAGGATGCGCGAATTCCGGTGATCGCGACGACGAATTTTAGAGAGAGCCTTGATCCTGCGTTGCTGCGTCGATTTGAGCAGCAACTGGAGGTGCCGGCACTCGATGCGAAGGGACGTTCGCTGATTCTGAAGAAGATCCTGGGGCGTGATGCACCTGAGGAGCTGGTGGCGCTGCCGCTGACTGTCTCGATACGCCAAGCTCACCGTCAACGTCGGCTGGAGTTCATCGCAGACAAGGAGGCTCGCGCGTGACCACAAACGAAGACGAATACCTCATGGAAGAGCCGCCGGTGCCGGCTGCCACGCACAAGCCACGCCCTCAGACTGCGGCCGCTGAGCCTGCCGCAAATGGCAAAGCAAAGAAGATCAGGGAGCCGAGTGCGCGGGATGGCAAGGCCAAAAAGGGCAAGGATGGAGAGGCGGCTAAGTTTGTGCCTGGCGCGGCTGCGCCGGCGCAATTTGATCCGCAAGAGATCTGTGAGCTCGTGGATCTTTGGTGGGAGCTCGATGGAGGCGACACATTTGTGCTGCGCACGGGCGACAAGGACACGGGCAAATGGGCGCGGTGGCCGAAAGGTGCGGTGAAGGAGTATATCCGCAAGAAGCTGCAGGAGCAGGGCCGCTACATCGCTCTGGCGCCTCGCAAGGGGTCTGATGAGGTGCTCTCTGAGCTGGATGAGGTGCTGCTGTGGGCGCGCGAACGCGCCAAGTGGAACAACTGACATGAGCGCCTTGGTCGCGAATTTTCATTGGCGCAAAGCGGTCGGGCACGCGGGGCTCGCGGCGTCGCTGGTCGTGCTGCTCGCCCCCGTCGTGTTCGTGTTTTTCTGGGTGATTTCGCTGTCGGTCAAATACGACATCGACAACACCGCCTATCCGCCGATCTTCATTCCCGACGAGATCACGTTCGAGAATTTCCGGCGCTTGTTCCAGGACACGCCGTTCTTCCTCTATTTCTGGAACTCGGTGCAGGTCTCGGGCGGCGCCACCGCGGCGGCGTTGCTGCTGGGCGTGCCGGCGGGCTACGGCATCGCCAAGTCGAAGGCGCATTCGATGGCGGTGCTGATGCTGATCAGCCGGATGACGCCGGGCTTGTCGTATCTCATCCCGCTCTTCACGCTGTTCCAGATGATCGGCCTGATCGGCACGGTGCTGCCCATCGCGATCACGCATATCGTCATCACGCTGCCGATCGTCGTCTACATCATGATCGGCTATTTCGAATCGCTGCCGGTCGAGCTCGAAGAAGCCGCGCGCATCGACGGCTGCACCACGTGGCAGACCTTCCTGCATGTGGCGTTGCCGCTGGCGCGCCCGGGCATCGTGGTCGGCGCCATCCTGTCGTTCATCTATTCCTGGAACAATTTCGTGTTCGGCGCCGTGTTCGCGGGGCGCACGACGCGCACCATGCCGGTCGCGGTCTACAACATGCTGACCTTCGAGCAATTCGCCTGGGGGCCGCTCGCCGCGGCCGCCATCGTGGTGATGCTGCCCGTGCTGGTCCTCACCATCTTCATCCAGAAGGAAATCGTCGGCGGATTGACCGCCGGCGGCGTCAAAGGCGCCTGACCCCGAAACAGGGGGCGAGTGCCGAGAACAACCAAAAAAGGGAGAGAAGCCATGTCCAGTTTTTCGCGTCGTAAGCTGCTCGGCGCCACGGCGGCCGGTGCGGCGCTGCTCGCCGCCCCCAGCATCCCGCGCGCCCAGGCGACCGCTGTGCGTTGGGGCGAGATGCTCGCCCCCAGCCATCCGCAGGTGCAGATGGTCGATCGCATCGCCGCCGAGGTGAAGGAAAAGACCTCCGGCCGCATCGACATCCAATCCTTCCCGAACGGCCAGCTCGGTTCGGGCCGCGACATGATGGAAGCGGTCTCGGCCGGCGCCTTGCACATGACGACGGACGGTGCCGGCGCGCTCGCCGCGTTGCTGCCGGCCCTGTCGGTCATCGAAGCGCCCTATCTGTGGCGCGATGCCGCCCACATGGCGAAGTCGGTTTCGTCGCCGCAGTTCAAGAAGATGAACGACGATCTGATCGCGCGCCGCCAGATGCGCTTGGCCTCGGTCACCTATTACGGCAAGCGCCATTTGACGACGGGCACCAAGAACGTGCGTTCGCCCGCCGATATGGGCGGCTTCAAGCTGCGCGTCCCGCCGGTGGACGTGTTCCGCGCGATGGCCGAAGCCTGGGGTGCGGTCGCAACGCCGGTGAACTTCAACGAGCTCTACCTCGCCCTCAACCAGGGTGCGGTCGATGGTCAGGAGAATCCGCTGCCGACGATCCAGAGCGGCAAGTTCTTCGAAGTGCAGAAGTTCCTGGTGCTGACCGAGCACATCATCACGCCGCGCCTCGTCATCATCAATGACGGCTTCTATCGCGGCCTGCGTAACGCCGATCGCGACGTTCTGGAAACGGCGTTGGCCAACGGCGCCAAGTGGCAGGATGCCGAGCTCCTCAAGCAGGAAGCCTCGCTGGTCGATACGCTGCGCGCTTCGGGCATGACGGTGGTGCAGCCCGACGTGAAGGCGTGGCGCGAGCCTGTCCTTGCCAAGGTGCCCGCGCGCTTCGCCTCCGTCTGGGGTGCGGGCACGTTCGACGCTTTGGCGGCGCTGTAATGGAGGGGCTGCGGCGCGTTAGCGACGGCGCATTACGCGCCGCCGCCTTCCTCCTGCTGATGGCGTTGCTGGCGTGCGTCGTGCTGGGCGTGGTGTCGCGCCAGCTCGGCGCGCCGATCCCGTGGACCGACGAAGCCGCCCAGTATCTTCTGGTCTGGACCGGCTTCGTCGGCTGGATCCTGGCGGCGCGACGGCGCAGCCATATCCGGATCGACGTGTTCATCGATTGGCTGCCGGGCGCTACCCGCCGCGCGGCGGAGGTCGTGATCCAGCTTTGCGTCGTGGCGTTGACCGCCGCGATGGTCTGGTACGGGCCGGTATTGATCGAACGCAATCTCGACGTCACCTGGATCAGCGTGCCGCTCTCGGCCGCGATCCTCTACATTCCCGTTCCGATCGCCGGCTTCGCCGTGATGATCCAGGCGTTGGGCCAGATCGTCGAAGCGATCAAAGGCCCGCTGCCGACGGTGATGGTGGAGACCAAGCTGTGATCTCCACGATGACCGAAATCCTGATCGTCTGGTTCGTCGCGCTGATGCTGGGCGTGCCGCTTTACGCGACGATGGGCTTGGCCGCACTCGCCTTCGTCTTCTTCGCCGGTATCACGCCGCAGATCGTGCCGCAGAAGATCGCGCAGGCCGCGAATTCCTTCCCGTTGCTCGCCGCCCCGTTGTTCATCCTGATGGGCAACATCATGAACTCGGGCGGCATCACCGACCGCATCTTCGCTTTCGCCACGGCCTGCGTGGGCTGGCTGCGCGGCGGTCTGTGCCACGCGAATATTCTCGCGAGCGTGATCTTCGCGGGCATGTCGGGCTCGGCCGTCGCCGACGCGGGCGGCGTAGGCACGCTCGAGATCAAGGCGATGAAGGACGAGGGCTACGACGCCGAAACGGCGGCCGCGATCACGGCCGCGTCGGCGACGATCGGGCCGATCATCCCGCCGTCGCTGCCGATGGTCATCTACGGCGTGTCGGCCGACGTGTCGATCGGCGGATTGTTCTTGGCCGGCGTCATTCCCGGCCTGCTGATGGCGGGTGCCTTGATGGCGATGGTCACCTGGATCGCGACCAAGCGGAACTTGCCGCGCCATCCGTTCCCCGGCTTACGCGACCTTTGGGTCGCCTATAAGCGCGCGCATTGGGCGCTGATGACGCCGGTGATCCTGTTCGGCGGCATGATGCTGGGCTATTTCACGCCGACCGAAGCGGCCGGTGTCGCCACCGTCTATTCGCTGGTGCTGGGACTGTTCGTTTACAAGGAGTTCGATTTCCGCGATCTGCCGCGTATCGCGGTCGATACGGTGGAGACGACCGGCGTGGTGCTCGCTTTGGTGATGACCGCCTCGGCCTTGGGCTGGTGCTTGTCGCTATCGCGCATCCCGCAGACGCTGGGGCCGCAGATCGTCGATCTGGTCGGCAATCCGCTGGTCTTCCTGCTGGTCGTCAATTTGCTGCTGCTGTTCGTCGGATGCTTCATGGAAGCGCTAGCGGCGATGCTGATCCTGATCCCGATCCTCACACCCGCCGCGGGTCAATTCGGCATCGACCCGATCCAGTTCGGCCTGATCTTCGTGCTGAATTTGATGATCGGCACGGTGACGCCGCCGGTCGGCGTGGTGCTGTTCGTGACCGCCAAAGTCGCGAATATCACTTTCGCCGCGATGTCGCGCGCCATCGTGCCGTGGCTTGTACCCTTGCTGGCTGTGCTGATCGCGGTGACTTTGTGGCCGCCGCTGACGACCTGGCTGCCGAAGCTGGTGATGGGGCGCTAAAGGCGCTCCCTTCACCGCGTCGGCCTCGGGGGTTTACGCGGGCGCAGTTCGTGCCTAAATAGACATCGTGATGCGCATGACCCCGATCCACGCACTGGCCTTCAAAACGTTCCGCTTCGGCGGGGCGCGGACGGGCTTGCGCGTGCCGATCTAGGCATCGCATCCGGATCGCAAGCCCCGCGGCAGTCGCGGGGCCCGGTCCTTCTTTCCCTTCCGGTCCGGTTTCCCGCACTCCGCTTATGCAGGAGTGGAAATCATGGACCCGAGTTACACGATCCCTAAAACCCCACGCATCGGCATCGTCGGCGCCACCGGCAAGGTCGGCACGGCGTTGCGCCATCTTTTGGCGTCGCGCGGCTTTCCGGCCGCCGAGCTGCGGCTGTTCGCTTCGGCGCGATCGGCGGGCGACGCCGTATCGGCCCCGTCGGGTGGTGCTTTGATCGTCGCCGATGCGGCCGACGCCGATTTCGACGATCTCGACATCGTGCTGTTCGCCGGGCCCGGTGCGGCCTCGCGCGAATTGGCGCCGCGTGCCGCACAAACCGGCGCCGTCGTGATCGACGTTTCGCCCGCTTGGCGCGCCGATCGCCAAGTGCCGTTGGTCGCCGGCGGCGTCAACGCGCAAGCGCTGAACGCGATCCCGCGCGGCATCGTCGCGGCGCCGTGCGCGACCGTGTCGGCGGCCGCCGCCGCGCTGAAACCGTTGCAC
>JAIUNH010000280.1 GCA_020161965.1 Pseudomonadota bacterium | reverse complement strand
TTCCGTCGTCGCGCAGAATAGTGTGTGCGGGCCGACCGGCAGCATAAGCCGCCAATCTTTGTCCAACAATGCGAAGCCATTCGGGGCTGTCACTCTAGGATAGGCGAGTAGTGGCCGGTCCGACAGCAACAACTCATGATTCGGAAATGACCGAAGCCACCAATCGACCGACAGCATTTTCGCGATCTTGACCGGATCGTCCTGAATTCGGACGTGCATTTGAAGTGACTTGTCGCGGATGAAAGCGGAAGCGTGGGTCTGTGCCCATTCCGCGAGTTTCGGTGGGTCCCCCGGGCGCTTTCGGGCCTCATAAACCGAAGGATCGATGCAATCGATGTTCGAGAGGACCATCTCGACGCCCTTCTTCTCGATCGCCTCGGGCTTCTCGCCCGCCTCGATCCGCGTGCGGATCAGCGCGCGCATGTCGCCCGCCATTTCCGCGTTGGAATCGGCGATCGACTGCCCCTGACAGACCAGGCAGCGGATCGTCTCCATCAGCGCCTTGGCCTGCTCGTGGTCGTGCACCGGGTCGGCGCCGCGGCGGAAGGTGCCGCCGCCGCGCCGGCCGCGGGCGCTGCTGCGCCTGCCGCCAAGGCCGGCGACGCGAAGGCTGCCGCTCCGGCTGCCGCCGCCGCCAAGCCCGCCGCCAAGAAGTAAGGCGGCGTCGGTTCGACACGTATCGGGGTCCGGGCCATGAAGCTCCTGGTTGGGCTCGGCAACCCGGGCCCCGAATACGCGCGAAACCGGCACAATATCGGCTTCATGGCGCTGGACGCGGTCGCGTCCGCCTTCAGCTTCGGGCCGTGGAAGCGCCGCTTCCAGGGCGAGACCTGCGAAGGCCTGATCGGCGGCGACAAGGTCGTCGCGCTGAAGCCGCTGACCTACATGAACCTGTCCGGCCAATCCGTGGGCGAGGCCGCGCGGTTCCTGAAAATCGATCCGCGCGACATCGTGGTGATCCACGACGAGCTCGATTTGCCGCCCGCCAAACTGCGCACCAAAATCGGCGGCGGGCATGGCGGGCATAACGGATTGAAGTCGATCGACGCCCATCTCGGCACCAAGGATTACGTCCGGGTGCGTTTGGGCATCGGCCATCCCGGCGACAAGAACCTCGTCGCCGATTACGTGCTCCACGATTTCGGCAGGGGCGACATGGCCTGGGTGCACGACATGGTCGACGCGATCGCCGACAACCTGGCCACGCTGCTGAAAGGCGACGAGGCCGGCTTCATGAACAAGATCGTGCGCGCCCTCGAGCCGCCGAAAATGAAATAGAGGACGAGATGGGTTTCCGTTGCGGCATCGTGGGTCTTCCCAACGTCGGCAAGTCGACGCTGTTCAACGCGCTGACGGCGACCGCCGCGGCCGCCGCCGCCAATTATCCCTTCTGCACGATCGAGCCGAATGTCGGCCGCGTGCCCGTGCCCGATGCGCGCCTCGACAAGCTCGCGGAGCTTGGCAAGTCGCAGAAGATCCTGCCCACCCAGCTGGAGTTCGTCGATATCGCGGGCCTCGTGCGCGGTGCGTCGAAGGGCGAAGGCCTCGGCAACCAGTTCCTCGCCCACATCCGCGAGGTCGATGCCATCGCGCATGTGCTGCGCTGCTTCGAAGGCGGGGACATCACGCACGTGGAAGGCTCGATCGATCCGATCCGCGACGCGGAAACGGTCGAGACCGAGTTGATGCTCTCCGATATGGACAGCCTCGAAAAGCGCCTGCCCAATCTCCAAAAGAAAGCCAAGACCGGCGACAAGGAAGCCAAGGCGGCGCTCGAACTGGTCGAGCCGATCCTGGCGGCGTTGCGCGATGGCAAGGCCGCCCGAACCGTGAAGCCGACGGCCGAACAGGCCGAGACCTATCGCCAGCTTCAGCTCATCACGTCGAAGCCGGTGCTCTACGTTTGCAACGTCGAGGAAGAATCGGCCGACAAGGGCAATTCCTTGAGCACGAAGGTCGCCGAGATGGCGGCCCGCCAAGGGGCGAGCTCGGTCGTGATTTCGGCGGCGATCGAAGCCGAGATTTCGCAGCTGCCGACCGACGAAGAGCGCAAGGAATTCCTCGGCTCGCTGGGCCTGGAGGAAACCGGTCTCGCGCGCGTGATCCGGGCGGGCTACGGCTTGCTGGGCCTACAGACCTTCTTCACCGTGGGGCCGAAGGAAGCGCGCGCCTGGACCGTGCGCAAGGGTGCCAAGGCGCCCGAAGCCGCCGGCGCCATCCACACCGATTTCGAGCGCGGCTTCATCGCGGCCGAAACCATCGCCTATGACGATTACGTCACGCTCGGCGGCGAGCAAGGGGCGAAGGAAGCGGGCAAGGCGCGCACCGAAGGGCGCGACTACCTCGTCCACGACGGCGACGTTTTTCTGTTCCGCTTCAACGTTTAGGAACCAGGCCGCGCGGAATCGCGAACGGGGACAGCGTTTGCGGGCGCCGCACCCGATGATGCCGTTGCGCGCGCCGTCCAACGCTCGACGAACTTCAGCAGGAAAGCCTTGATGCTTTCGCGAATGGCGCCTTCGTTCGCCAATCGCAAACGTTCGGCGGCGATAAACGCGCTGCTGAAGCTCGCCGTATAAGGCGTCACGAGTTCTTCGTTCAAAATTTCGGCTTGCGACGCCCGCTCAACGACGCGATAGCGCACGCGCGGCGTAACCGTCATCGAGATTCCGACGAAGGGCTGCTCGAGGGCGAGAAGCTCGACATCCACGACCAGCCGCGCGGCGGCGGCATCCGTCGCGCGCAGTCCGTTGAGTGTCAACGAACTTTCCAACGCCTCCCGGAATTCCGGATCGCCGACTTTCGATACCCATAGCGGCATCGATTCTTGGCCACCGGAGACGCTTCCGACCGCCATCGATCCGGCCAACTCCGGATTGGCACGCACCGCCGGTGCCACGGCATCGGGAACGGTCATCAGAACGGCGCGCGACGGCACCGCGCAGGCCGCGAGCAACAGCACCGGGACGACGGCAAACAGACAAGTCAGAATCCGGCGAAATCGCGGAATCAACATCATACGCCGATCAAATCATATCGGCGGCGATACGCGCGGCGCGCTGGCGTACTTGTTCGGCGATCTGCCCCTGGCTCGTCATCCGGCCGCCGGCATAGACGGCGAATTGGTTATGGATGATCTGGCGCGGCGGCCGGAAATCGGTGTCGCGCTCCACCATGCGCGGGCTGCCTTCGAAAGTGATGCCGCGCTGGGTGGTGCCGGTGCGCGAATCGAACACCGACAGCGAGAACGCCGCGATCACGATATACGTGTCGTTGGTCACGTAGCTGCCGATGATCGCGCCAAGTGCCGCCCCCGACACGACGCCGATCGCCGTTCCTTGCGAAAGATTCGAGCGGCGCCCCGCGATGCCGCCGGCGGCGGCCCCCAGGAAGCCGAACTCGGCCATATAGGATTCGCTGATCTGGCTAGAGCGCACGACGTTCACGTCGACGCGCAAACCGTAATCCGGACCGGTGACGGGCTCGAACCCGCGCGACGCATAGCCTTGGCCGATCTGGGTCGCGAAACTATCCATATCGAACGCCGTATCGCCCGAAGTGTTGCGCGTGAACACGCGCAAGCGTTTATCGCGCACTTGATTGGCGTCGAACACGACATGCTTCTCGACGACCGAGCCGAAGGACAGGCCCGTCGCCGGATCGCGCACCATGCCGAGTTGCGGCGTAGGTTGGCATGCGCCCAAGGCGAGCGCGCCGGAGCCGAGAAGGAAATGCCGACGATCCATGTTCATGATCCCTGACGCTGCGTGACGACTTGGACGTTCTTTTCCTTCAGCCAATCCAAGATCTCTCGGTAATGGGTGCCGAAGTTAAGGTTCTGCGCATCGGTTCGCCCCCAAGAAACGACGGCGACGACTCGATCGCCCAGAAAAACAGGACCGCCGGAATTTCCGGGACTCGTCGCGGCATCGTACTGGACCTGCCAGAAGGGCGAACCGCCGACGCCGTTGATCGACGGCGCGCGACGCACGGCACTGACGACACCGCGCGTCAGGCTGAACGTCGCGCCGCGCGGATGGCCGATCACCTCCAACTGGCTGCCGAGATCGAGGCTGTTGCCTTCGAAGAACTGCACCGGCTTGCCACGATTCTGCACCCGGATCAGCGCCAGATCCAGGCGCACATCGGAACCCTCGACGCGACCGAATGTTTCCTGGCCGTTCGAAAGTCGCATTTCGACGAGGCGATGCTCCTTGACCACGTGATAGTTGGTCATCACCAAATCCGGCGTCACGTAAAACCCGGACCCGAGACTGCCGGGGGCCGAGTAAATCGCAACGACGCTTTCCATGCGATGGTCGGTACGCCGGCTATCTTCCACGCGATTGGCGCGGAAGCTCGCGATCGCGGTGTTCTTGTCCTTCAGCATTTCCTCGCGCAACGCCACCAGTGTGGGCATCTTCTGCTCGCGCGCTTGATTGCGCAGATAATGCTCGACGAGCTGGGAGAGTTTCACCTTCATCGGTGCGCGCTCCCATTCGTCGACATCTTCTTCTTTGTGCGCCGACGCCTTGATCTGTGCGGCTTGCGGATCGGTGTCCTGAACCGAATAATTGACGCGAAAATCCTGGTTCTCGGTCACATCGAACGTCGATTTGAAATGGGTCTGCGCGCGCCGGTCGATGACGTGATAATTGACCGTCATCGCGCGCGAAGCCTGCACGCGCGCTTGGTTGTAATTGTAGTCCTGGAAGACCGGGACATCGATCAATTGCGGCGTGGATTGCAGCGCGCCCATCGCCTCGTCGAATTTCTTTTTCGACGCCGACGTCGCGGCCATATCCGCCATCATGCCGATCAGGCCGAAAATACCGGCATTCTGATGACTGTAGCGGTTCATACCTTGCTGCATTTGCTGCGACTGATAGGCCATCTGCGCCGCCTGCATTTCGGTCTGGCGGATGGCGAATTGCGGATTGGGCTCGCGGCGCGTATCGACGACCGCGCGCGACTTGATCGGGTCCATGCCCGCGACGCGCCGGTTGTTGCGCGCCAAAGCCACGTCGAACACGATCAGATAATCCGCCGTCTCGGCGATCGGATCCTCGATCGCCTTGTCGAGGTCGATCTTGGTCGCCTCGAACGGCATGTCGATATCGACCTCGGCCGGAAACTCGATGGCGCCGGTGCGCAGCAGCGTCTGGCTCGTCGCTTGCGCGAAACCGATGCGCGTGCCGTCGATCTTCTTGGGCTCGAACCCCGCCGCGCGCACGGCGTTGACCCCGCCCAATACGGCGCGCAAATCGCGCGCCCCGCCCGAAGCGCGCAGATGCGCCGCGAGCACGAGGTTCGAGATTTTCTCGGTCGTCGCCTCGTCCAGCGCGTCCGCCTCGCGGTTCGCCTTGGCGAAGTGCGCAAGCTGCTCGCCGGTGGCCGAATTGAGCCGCGACAGGATCGCGTCGATATTCGCCGTTTGGAATCCGCGCGGATCGGGAACGAAAGGATAGGAAGTCACGAAGGCGGGTTGGCCGAAATGGTCGTAAGCGCGATAGGCGTCGACCGCCGCCGCGGCGATCTTGGCGCGGGCGGCGGCGGCGCTCTCGCG
>JAIUNH010000279.1 GCA_020161965.1 Pseudomonadota bacterium | reverse complement strand
TTCTGCGCGAGCAGTTTGGATTCGATCTTGTCGCCCATGGGGGCGACGGCGCGCATCGACGGCCCGATGAACACGATGCCCGCTTCGTCCAGCGCCTTCGCGAACGCCGCGTTCTCAGACAGGAAGCCGTAGCCCGGATGCACCGCTTCGGCGCCGGTCTGCTTGCAGGCGGCGATGATCTTGTCGATGACGAGGTAGCTCTCGGCCGCAGCCGGCGGGCCGATGTGCACGGCCTCGTCAGCCATCTCGACATGCATGGCGTCACGATCGGCATCGGAATAGACCGCGACGGTCTTGATGCCCATGCGCTGACAGGTGCGGATCACGCGGCACGCGATCTCGCCGCGATTGGCGATCAGGATTTTCGCGAAAGGCGGGCCGCCCGGTACGACCGGCTTCTTGATCGCGGATTTCTTCGCTGGCGATTTCTTGGCTTTCTTCGCGGCCATGATCACTTGTCCCCGGGGCCGAACAGGCCCGATGCCAACACGACGTGAATCGCCAACGGCCCGCCCCAACCGACGGCGACCAGCGGCCACCAATCGAAGGCGGGCGCTTTGACGAGATGGAGCAGTGCCAGCACGCCGGTCGTGGCGATCGCGGCGGCGACGTGAAGCTGCAACGCGCGGCGCTTATCGATCATCGCTTCGCTCCGACGATCTCGCGCGCATAGAGCCAATGGCCGAACAACGGCAGCGCCCAAGCGAAGCCGAAATACATCCACCACGGATTCCCGGGCGAGACGATGAAGTTGACCGGAATCATCACCACCAGCACCGCGAGAAACAGGATCGCGTGCAGCCGGAATTTCCGGACCTTATCGGCGCGCGGGTCGCTCACAGCGGCATGTTCCCGTGCTTCTTCCACGGATTGGCGAGCTGCTTGGTCTTCAGCATCGCCAGTGCCCGCGCCAAGCGCGGGCGCGTGGATTTCGGCATGATCACGTCGTCGAGGAATCCCCGTGAAGCGGCAACAAAAGGATTTGCGAAGCGGCGGCGATATTCCTCGGTCCGCGCTTCGATCTTCGCCTTGTCGCCCATATCGGCGCGGAAGATGATTTCGACGGCACCCTTCGGGCCCATCACGGCGATTTCGGCCGAGGGCCAGGCGTAGTTCAAATCGCCGCGCAGATGCTTGGACGCCATCACGTCGTAGGCGCCGCCATAGGCTTTGCGCGTGATGACGGTCACCTTCGGCACCGTCGCCTCGGCATAGGCGTAGAGCAGCTTCGCGCCGTGCTTGATGATGCCGCCATATTCCTGCGCCGTGCCCGGCAGGAAGCCCGGCACATCGACGAACGTGACGATGGGGATATTGTAGCAGTCGCAGAAGCGCACGAAGCGCGCGGCCTTTGTCGACGACGCGATATCGAGGCAGCCCGCCAGCACCATCGGCTGGTTGGCGACGAAGCCCACCGTCGAGCCTTCGATGCGCCCCAAACCGACGATGATGTTCTTGGCGAAATCCGGCTGGATCTCGAAGAAATCGCCGTCGTCGACGACCTTCAGGATCGCTTCCTTCATGTCGTAGGGTTTGTTGGGGTTCGCCGGGATTAGCGTGTCGAGCGAGTCTTCGATCCGCTCCGGGCTGTCGGCGGTCGGGCGCACCGGGACCGGCGCCTTGTTGCTCGCGGGCAGGAAATCGACGAAGCGACGCGTTTGCAGCAAGGCTTCGACATCGTTGTCGAAGGCGAGATCGGCCACGCCCGAACGCTGTGTGTGCGTCGACGCACCGCCGAGATCCTCGGCCGAGACGATTTCATGCGTCACGGTCTTCACCACGTCGGGCCCCGTGACGAACATGTACGAGCTGTCGCGCACCATGAAGATGTAGTCGGTCATCGCGGGCGAATAGACCGCCCCGCCCGCGCACGGCCCCATGATCAGCGAGATTTGCGGGATGACGCCCGAGGCCAGCACGTTGCGCTGGAACACTTCGGCGTAGCCCGCGAGGCTGGCCACACCTTCCTGAATGCGCGCTCCGCCGGAATCGTTGAGGCCGATCACGGGCGCGCCGACTTTCATCGCCTGATCCATGATCTTGCAGATCTTCTCGGCATGGCTTTCGGAAAGCGAGCCGCCGAACACGGTGAAATCCTGCGAGAACACGAAAACGAGGCGGCCGTTGATGGTACCCCAGCCCGTGACCACGCCGTCGCCCGAAACCTTCTGTTCGGCCATGCCGAACTCGGTCGAGCGATGCTCGACGAACATGTCCCATTCCTCGAACGAGCCTTCGTCGAGCAGGATGGCGAGACGTTCGCGCGCGGTGAGCTTGCCTTTGGCGTGCTGCGCTTCGACACGGCGTTCGCCGCCGCCGGCACGGGCCCCGGCCCGGCGCGCTTCGAGTTCCTTCAGGATTTCCTGAGTCATCGTCCCTGTCCCCGGAAGCCATTCGTGCTTTACCGGGAAACAGGGGTAACAAAGCCTCTAGCTTCGCGCCAGCGCGAAAAACCGTTCTGCGACAATAAGTTCCTGGCGGGTCTTGGCGCGTTTCTCGGTCGCTTCCGAATCCTCGCCCCATCTTTCAATCTGAAATGTCGCGTCGAGTTCGGCGGCATCGAAGGCGCCCACCGCGTCGATTTTGCCTTCGGCGAGCGCCAGCGACACGATCAGCGAGCCGGTCGTGGCGACCGCCACACCCAACCCCGCCAATTTAAGATCGTCCATCGCCGTCATCGCGCCACGCAACGCCGCGAGGGATTGCGGCGGTTGGTCGGGCGCGATGATCGAGCCATGCGACACGACCAAGGGCGCATCGAAGGTCAATGCCGCCCAATCGAGCAGCGGCTGCCAGATCGCGGCTTCGCGTTCGATCAGCGCCGGCGGCTCGGATGCACGGAAGCACAGCAGCTCCGTCTGCGCGTGTGCCACCAATTCGTCGAGGATCGCTTCGCGCTTGGGCGGTACGCGATCGATCGCCGTGCCGACGATGCGCGTGAGCGGCAATTTCGAGAAATCGATCTTCGGCGCTTTGCCGCGCGGCGCGACATTGCGCCATTCGTCGACCATCGCCTCGGCGAGGCGCTTGGACGCGACGGAAATCTCGCTGCCCGCGGGCGTCTTCAACGGCTTGCCGTCGAGCGCCACGCCGAAGGAACCGTCGCCGCGAGGATGCAGCGACGGCTCGACGAAGGCGACGGCGCTCACCGACCGAACAAGCCGCGAATGGCGCCGCCTACACCGCCGGAGGGCTGCTGCTGCTGTTGCTGCTGCGCCGGGGCTTGCTGCTGTTGGCGCTGCTGATTGGCGGGCGCCGTCTGCTGCGGCGGGGCCGCACGGCCGGTGGCGGCCGCCAGCGCGTTGGCGCACGGATCGCCCGACACGCGCGAGGCCGCACTATTCGCCACCAAACCGGTGATCAGCGAGCTGGCGCCGCCGGTCGCGATACCCGCCGCCGTGCCCAGCACGCCCGTCGCAAGGCCCTGTGCCATCGCCGCCGCGTCGGGCGCGTAGCTCGGGTTCGCGAAGGTGCCGCCGATGCGCAACGCGATCGGCCCGGCCGTCTGGCCCAGCGCCAATTGCTCGGTCGCGAGATTGACCGTGCCTTGGGTGCGGGCATTGATGATCCCCGTTTCGATCAGACCGGCCTTATAGGTGCCGATCCCGTCGCGGAAATCGATCTTGTGAATGCCGCACTTCACCGACGTGCCGATATTCACCTGCGCGAGGCCGGGGGCGACGCTGTTGAGCCATTGGCCGACGAAGCGAACCGCGGCTTGGCCCAATTCGCCTTCGCCCATGTTGAGGAACATGTCGCCTTGCAGCGAGGCCGCGACAGCGCGCGCCGTTTCGCCGCGCCCTTGCAGATTGAGGTCGAAGGCGGTGACACCGCCTTTGAACCAATCGCTGAGCTTGCGGCTTTCCAGCACCTTGCCGACGTCGAGATTGCGCACCTCGACCTTCTGGGTCAGCGATTTCTGCGCGCCGTTCAGTGCGCTCTCCACGGAGATTCGCCCGCCTTCGACCTCGAAGGTCAGCGGCTTAACGGTCAGGTTGCCGTTGGCGAGGGCGAGCTGCAGGTTGAGCGCCTTCAACGTCGCGGGCTCGGTCACGATCTGCCCGGCGCGATAGGTGATGTTCGCGTTGGCGGCGTTCAGCGCCTCGTAAGGCAATTTCTCGTTCGGAATCACGCGCCCATCGCCGGCGGGCTTCGCCGCCCCGCCGCCCGACGCAGGTGCAGCCGCCGTCGTGCTCGACGACGCCGAACCGCCGGACGACGCCGGGAACAGCTTCGTCAGATCGACTTGCTGCGATTGCAGATTCGCCGTGACGCTGGGCTTGGCGTTGCCCGTGGGCAAGGTCGCGTTGATCGTGCCCGCAAGGTCGACCGCGTTGTCGTTGCCGACTTTGAGGTTCAAACCGGTCACGTCGATGCGGTTCGCGGCGGGTTCGCTGACCGCAGCTTGCAGCGATAGCGGCCCGGTGACGGGTGCCTCCTGCTTCAGCACTTTGAACAGCCCGGCGAGATCGCGGCTTTCGGCTTTGATATCCAGCTTGATGCCGCGCGTCGTGGCGTTGGTCGGATCGATCACGGCACCGGCGATCGTCGCGAGGATCGTTTCGGCGGCACCCGCCGCCACCGACAAACGCGGGATCGACGGGCGGCCTTGCGGCGCCGCATCGGTCAATTGCAGTTCGGCCTTCACCGGGCCGATCGCCGGAATCTCCTGCTTTACGAGCGCGCCGAGTTTGACGAGATCGGGCACATCGACGCCGAGGACGAGATCGAGCCCCTTGCCTTGCGTCGGCGCCACGATGCCACCCTTGACCGTCGCGGTGACGACATCGGCGAGCTTGGCGGTTAGGTCCACCGGCCAGGCGGGGCCGGAATTGGCGAGCATGCGTTCGATCGAACCCACCGTGCCGGCGAGCGCGAATTTCACATCGCCGACCACGGGTGCCGTGGCGCCGCCCGCGATGTCGAGCTTCAACGGCGACGACGCGGAATCGGCGTTGAGCAGAACCTTTTCGAGATTCGCGGCGTTCGTTTCGTTGGTCTTCCCGTCCTTATAGGTGAAGCGCAGATTGCGCAGCTCCACCTCGCGCACCACCGGCAACGGCATCGAACCGCCCGAAGCTTGCGCGGCGGGCGCTTGCTGCTGCTGTTGGGCCGGACGTTGCTGGCCTTGTGCGGCGGCGGGTTGCGCCGGTGCGAATTCCCAATTGCCGCGGCCTTGGCGATCCGTCTCGATCAGCAAATCGGCGTCGAGCAGGACGAGCTTCTTCACGTCCACCTGCTGCGACAGCAGCGGGATCAGCGCGACCTGCACTTCGAAGCGGCCGACCTTGACCATCTCGGGGCGCGAACCCCAGGAAGCGTTGGCGAACGACACGTCCGCGACCGAGAAGCTTGGGTTGAAGCCGAGACCCAGCTTGATATCGCCGTTCAGCTTCAGCTCGCGGCCCGTGGCGTTCTTCGCGGCCTCGACGATCTGCGGCTTGTATTTGTTGACGTCCAGCGTGGACAGGAAGACGGCGACACCCCCGACGGCCAGGACGATCAAGCCGACGAGGCCGATGACGATCCATTTCAACGCTTTCATGGCGTGTCTCCTTTTTCCTATCGC
>JAIUNH010000278.1 GCA_020161965.1 Pseudomonadota bacterium | reverse complement strand
ACGCTGGAGACGCATGTCTACAGATTGCGCCGCAAGATCGAGCGCGACCCGGCGCGCGCCCGGTTGTTGTTGACGACGCCGGGCGGTTATCTTGTGCCGACGGCACGTAAGGGAGCACGCGCGAAGTGACGACCGACCGACTCTCCGTAACGTTTTGGGGCGTGCGTGGCTCGATCGCGTGTCCGGGCCCGGCGACCGCCGGCTATGGCGGCAATACCGCGTGTTTGGAAATCCGTGCGGGCAACAAGCTGCTGATTTTCGATGCGGGCACGGGTTTGAAGCCGTTTGGCGGGGCGCTGGCCAAACAAGGCGGGCCGCTCGACGTCGATTGGTTTTTCACCCACACCCATTTCGACCATATCCAGGGCATCCCGTTCTTCTCGCCGCTCTACGACCGGCGCAATCGCTTCCGCCTGCGCGCCGGCCATCTCATCCCCGAAATGAACCTCAAACAGGTTCTGTCGGAGATGATGTCGGCGCCGCTATTCCCGATCCCGATCGGCATCTTCGCAGCACAAATCGAGTTCGCCGATTTCCGTGCGGGCGAAACCCATGATCTGGGCGGCGGCGTGGTGGTGAAAACCGCACCGCTCAACCATCCCAACCGTGCCACCGGCTATCGCGTGGAAGTCGGCAAAAAGGCGATCTGCTACGTGACCGACACCGAACACGTGCCCGGTCGCCTCGACACCAACGTGCTGAAGCTGATCGAAGGTGCGGACATCGTCGTTTATGACTGCACCTATACCGACGACGAATATCCCGCCCATGTCGGCTGGGGTCATTCGACCTGGCAGGAAGGTGTGCGCTTGGTCGAGAAGGCGGGCGCCAAGCGCCTCGCCATCTACCATCACGATCCCGACCATGACGACACTTTCATGGACAAGATCGCGGCCGAGGCCGAGAAGATGCGCCCGGGCACATTCGTCGCGCGCGAAGGCACGACGATTACCGTTTGATGGGCGCGGGGCGGGGAAGCTGGTTCCAGTTCCTGACCGCGCTGGGGGCGAAGCGCGGCTTCTTCGTGCCTTATCGGCATGCGGGTGAGGTCGCCGCTCCGCCGGTCTATAAAGGTCTCGAAAAAAACTTCGCCGATGCGCTTCCGCAATTCGCGGCGTGGGGTGCGCGTATCGACGCCTATCGCGCACAGTTGATGGGCTTCGGTACCGAACCGCCGCCCGCACCGCGCTGGAACCAGGATTGGTTCACCGGCCACGACGCCGCCTTCGCCTATACCTTCGTGCGCGAGACCGCGCCCAAACGCATCGTCGAAATCGGTTCCGGCCATTCGACGCGCTTCATGGCGCGTGCGATCCAGGATGGCGGCTTGGCCACACGGCTCGACTGCATCGATCCCGCCCCGCGTGCGACGCTAACGGGTTTGCGCGTCGATTGGACGAAGGCGCGGTTGGAAACGACCGATTATTCCTTTGCCGAATTGGACGAAGGCGATGTCGTGTTCGTCGATTCCTCACACATTCTGATGCCGGGCACCGATCTGGACGTGCTGTTCGCGAATGTGCTGCCCGTCCTAAAGCGCGGCGTCGTGCTGCATTTCCACGACATCTTCCTGCCCTGGGCCTATCCCGATTCTTGGGCGTGGCGCGGCTATAACGAGCAGAACGCCGTCGCCGGTTTGCTGGCGAGCGGCGCTTTCGATCTGCTGTGGTCGTCCGCCTATGCCGCGCGCAATTTGCGCGTGACGGCGCTGGACGGCTTGTCGATCCCCGACACGGCGTTCGTGTCGAGCCTGTGGCTGCGCAAGCGTTACTTGTAAGGATCGGCCGCGTCGCGCAGACCGTCGCCCAGGAAGTTGAACGCCAGCACGGTGACGATCACCGGCACCACCGGCAGCAACAGCCACGGGTAAAGCGCCACGACGTTGATGTTCTGCGCTTCGGTCAGCAACACGCCCCAGGACGTGATCGGTGGGCGCAGGCCCAGGCCCAGGAACGACAACGCCGTTTCGCCCAGGATCATCGTCGGGATCGCCAGCGTGGCCGACGCGATCAGATGGCTCATGAAGCTGGGCACGAGATGCCGGAAGATGACGCGCTTGGGGCTCGCCCCCATCAGCGTCGCCGCCGTGCAGAAATCCTCCTCGCGCAAGGCGAGCAGCTTCGATCGCACCGCGCGGCCCAGGCCCGTCCAGCCGATCAAGCCCAGGATCAGCGTGATGCCGAAATAGATATAGATCGGGCTCCACGATACCGGGAGTGCCGCCGATAGCGCCATCCACAGCGGCAATTCCGGAAACGACCGAATGATCTCGATCATGCGCTGGATGACCATATCGACCCAGCCGCCGTAATAGCCGGCGAGCCCGCCCAGCACGATGCCGAGCACGAATTTCACCATCACACCGATCAAACCGATGGTCAGCGAAATCCGCGTGCCATAGGCAAGGCGGCTGAACATGTCGCGTCCCAGCCGGTCGGTGCCGAGCAGGAAGAACGTGCCGCCTTCGGCCGCGCAGACGAAATGCCAGGAGCCGGGGACCAAACCCATCCATTCCCAGGAATCGCCTTTGCAGAAAAACCGCAAAGGCTGAACCTTCGTGGGGTCGGGCGTGTATTCGCGTTTCAGCGTGTCGAGGTCGAGCTTGTAGTCGAAGCCGTAAACGAACGGCCCGACGAAACGCCCCTCGTGGAACAGATGCACCGCCTGCGGCGGCGCGTAGATATGATCGATATTGCGCGTGCCCACGCCATAGGGCGCGATCATCTCGCTGAACAGGATCGACACGTACAAGAACACGAGCAGCACGCCCGACCACAGCGCGAGCTTGTGGCGCTTCAGCTTCCACCACATCAGCCGCCATTGCGTGGCCATGTAGTAGCGCTCGAGCTTCGGGTCGAGCTTCTCGCCGTCATACGGATCGAAGGTTTCGCGCCGCACGTAATGCGGCAGCTTATCGGTCTCGTTCACGCGCGTGTCGGTCATTTGCCGGCCCCGCCATGCAGACGGATGCGCGGGTCGAGCGCGGCGAGCGCCACGTCCGACAGGAACACGCCCAGCACGATCAGCACCGCCTCGATCATCAGGAACGATCCGGCCAGGAACATGTCTTGGCTGCGCAAGGCGGCCAGCAGCATCGGCCCGTTGGTCGGCAGGCTCATGACGACCGAGACGATCGCGGCACCGGAGATGAGCTGCGGCAGCAAATCGCCGATATCCGCGATGAAGGGGTTCAGCGCCATGCGCAGCGGATATTTGAACAAGGCGCGGCCCGGCGGCAGGCCCTTGGCGCGTGCGGTGACGACGTATTGCTTCTGAAGTTCGTCGAGCAGATTGGCGCGCAAGCGCCGGATCATCGCGGCCGTGCCCGACGTGCCGATGACGACGACGGGGATCCAAAGATGTTCCAGCACCGATAGGAACTTCGCCCAACTCATCGGCTTGTCGACGAATTCGGGGTCCATCAAACCGCCGATCGCGGTGCCGAACCAGATATTGGCGAGATAGAGCATCACCAGTGCGAGCAGGAAGGATGGCGTGGCGAGGCCCAGGAAGCCGAGGAAGGTGAGGCCGTAATCGCCCCAGGAATATTGGCGCGTCGCCGAATAGATGCCGATGGGGAAGGCGACGGCATAGGTGAAGATCACCGTCGCGAAGCCGACGACGAAGCTCAAGATCAGCCGGTCGCCGATCACCACATTGACCGGCAGATCGTATTCGAACGACCAGCCCAGATCGCCTTGCAGCAAGCCGAACAGCCAGATGAAATAGCGCTCCACCGGCGTTTTATCGAGGTGGTATTGCGCGCGCAGATGTTCGATCTGCGCCAGGCTCGCGGCTTCGCCTTGCGCGCGCAATTCGGCGATCTGGTTCGACAGGTAGTCGCCCGGCGGCAATTGGATGATGAAAAACACGATCGCGCTGATCGCCAACAAAGTTGGCACCATCACGAAAAGCCGGCGGACGAAATACGCAAGCACGTCGAAGCGACCTTCCTCGTTACTGGCCTACTTGCCGGCCGGAACCGCGGCGGTGCTGCGCGGGGCGCCCCGCTCGCCGTCGAACCAGAACGCGTCCATGCGATGCACGCCGAAGAAGGCGCCCGGATCCCAATTCCACACGCCGTCGCGCGGCACGTTGCGCAAACGGTTCGACACGACGACGGGCTGGCGCACATTGGCGACCAGACCGATGGTCCAAACGTTGTCGGCGTGGTTCTGCAGCATGCGCCGCCACGCTTCTTCACGGGCGTTGCGGGTGGGCGCGTTGCGCCATATTTCGGTCTGCCGCACCAAATCGATCGCTTCGGACATATCGACCGGTTCGCCCGAGGTGCCGCCGGTCTCGCGATACTGGCCCCATTTCGGCCATTGCAGCCGGTCCTGCATCGTCGGCGCCAATTCGTCGGGTGGCGAGTCCGGATTGGCGAGCGCGTTCTCGATGCCGAACCACAGCGACATGCGCGTTTCGCCCGAAAACACGCGATTGCGCAGAATGTCGCGCTGCTGGGGCCGCGAATAAAGCTTGATGCCCGCCTTCATCCAGGAATCGTGGATCAGCTCGAGCACGTCGGTCTGCTCGACATCCTCGCCCGCCGTTTCGACCACGATCTCCATCGGCCGCCCGTCGGGCAACAAGCGCACGCCGCGCTCGTCGCGCTTGGTGAGGCCGATCTGATCCAGCAGCTCGTTCGCCGCCTTCAGATCGAAGCGATGCCACGCGTTGCGATATTCGGGCCGGTACATCGGGCTCGCGGGCAACAGCGTATTCGCCCCCTCGACCGCCAGACCGAAATAGACGACTTGGTTGATCTCGCGCCGGTCGATCGCCAGCGACAGCGCGCGGCGGAAGCGCACGTCGCGGAACAGCGCGCGCCAGCCCAGATCGTTGGTGTTGAGATTGGGATGGATCGCGATCTGCGAGCCGCGCGCGGTCGACCACAGCCGCGTATCGAAATCGTTCCGCTTCCCGGCTTGGCGCAGGAAGGTGTAATTCGCGAAATTCAGGCCGCGCGCTTGCAGATCGACCTCGCCGGCCCCGGCCTTGGCGGCCAGGATCTTGCCGTCGGCGACATTCATGATCAGCCGGTCGATATAGGGAAGCTGGCGCCCGTTCGCGTCGATGCGGTGGTAATAGGGATTGCGGTCGAACACGAAACGCTCGGCCGGCGCCTTGGTGCGCACGACCCATGGATCGAGCACGGGCAGATCCGGGTTGTCGTTGCGGTCGAGCTTGTCCAGCCGGTTATGCAATTGCGACCAATTGCGCAGATTGGCGCGCTGCACGGCTTCGCCCAGCGCCTTGCGGTCGGCATAGCGATGATGGAACTGGCGCAGATAATGCGCCGGACGATAGATGAAAACCGGGGCGGGCCCCGCAAGGGCCGGCAGGAACGCCGCGTTGGGCGACGACCATTCGAAAACGATCGTGCGCGCATCGGGATAGGTGACGACGGGCTTTTCGTTGTCGACCAACAGCGCCTTGGGCGGGCCGGCGGGCGTCAACGTCTTCTCGTTCGCGACGTCTTCCCACCAATAGCGGAAATCCTCCGACGTGAACGGCGCGCCGTCGGACCAGCGATGATTCTCGCGCAGCTTCAGCGTGAAGCGCCGC
>JAIUNH010000277.1 GCA_020161965.1 Pseudomonadota bacterium | reverse complement strand
AACTTCTTGCCCGGCGCGCGCGACCAATCCAGTTCGGGCGCTTTGACGGTCGTGTTGGCGAGATCGAGGCCAAGATCGATCAAGCGCCGCCCGTCACGATAGGCGACCATCGCGACATCCACGTCGATCGGCCCGTCGAGATAGGCCGGGAAATCGAGATTGAACCGCGCCTGCGTTTCCGGCGACGCGGTACCCTTGGCGGTCGCGCGCTCGACCGGATCGGCCTTGTCGGAGAATTCGCGCCGATACGTGATCTCGGCCGGCGACCCGCCCGCGAGGCCGAGCCCCTTCAGATCCATCCCGTTTTCGTCGACGACGATATTGAAATCGCCGTGTTCGATCGGCTGGTCCTTGACGGCCTTCGCCGCGAAGAACTCGGTCGCTTGCGCTTCGGCGCGCACTTTGACCTGATCGAGTTTCAAATTGGCTTCGAGCGGAAAGGCGATCGCAAGATTCACCGTGCCGTTGCCGTCATAGGCTTCCGGGTCCTCGCCGATGCGCTTGAGGAAGCCGAGTGGGGGCATATCGATCAGCCGCATCGCCGCGCGCACCGGCGTCGTCATGTTCAAATCGATCTGCGCGGCCTGATCGGCCTTGTCGAGACCGGTCAGCGACACGGTGCCGCCCTGAACCTTGATCTCGCCGACTTCGCCCGCCGCGATCTTGAAGTCGAGCCGGCGCGTATCCATCACGGCGCTTGCCGACGCGTTGCGCACCGGCGGCAAGCCTTTCAGGAATTCGACCGTCGCGTCGCGCACGTCGAAGGTCAGGCGGAATTTGTCGAGCGCGAAGCCCGCGAAGGACGCGTCCTTCGCCGACATTTCCAATTCCGCCACGCCCGCCGGCACGCGCGCCTGGGGAATGCTGTCGGCGATCCAGATTTTCGGATTCGCGGGGGCCGCATGCGGCCACAATTCGACGAGGCGCTTGGCGTCGAGCCCGGCGATATCCGCGCGCAGCTTGATCGCGGGCTTGCGCAGCAGATCGTCGGCCGTGCCGGTCACGCGGATCGTCGGCGTGCCCATATCGATCTCGAATTTCTCGATCGCGATCTTGGCGAAATCGGCGGATACATTCGCCTCCAACGCGATTTCGCGCACCGCGACTTCGCGCGCGAACCACGCGGGATCGGCCAGCACCGCATCGCGCGCGCGCAACGTCAGACGCCCTTGCTCGATACGCCCGGCGCTGACGACGGCGTCGAGGCCGATATCGGGGCGCGCGCGCAAACCCTTCAAGATGGCAAGGCGCGGGTCGAGATCGGCAAGGCCCGGCAGCCACACGCCGGGAATATCGGCGGCGAGGCGGATCTCCTCGTTCTGGACGACATAGCGGGCGCGGATCGACAGCGGAATGCGCTGCGTGCCGACCACCAAGGGCATCGACGCCGACAACGCGATGCCGCGATCGTCGCGCGCGGCTTCGGCTTGCGCGCCGACCAGCGACACCGACAGGCCGGTCAGCGCATCCTCCACGTCGATCCGCGTGCCGGTCAGCGTGACGCGCGACAGCAGGCCCAGCATCTTGTCGGGATCGGGCGGGCCGGAGAGTTCGCCGAGCAGAAAGCCAAGCACCCCGCCTTCGGAAACGGGCGCGTCGTTCGCGTCGCTTTCCTGCAAGCGGATGTCGCCGTTGGCGTCGCGCACCAAGCGCAGATGCATACCTTCGATGCGCACCGCTTCGGGCTGCACCTCGCCCACCAGCAACCGGCGCGCGGACAGGCGCAGCCACGCGAGCGGGATCGAAACGAGCTCCTTGCCCTGCCGATCGCGCACCACCGTGCCGACGATGCGCAATTCCATCGATTGGTTCAGCCCCGACCAATCGATCCAAGTCTCGCCCACGTCGACGTCGTAATTGCTATCGTCGGCCGCCAAAGCGGCCTCCACGATGGGCGTCACGAAAGGAACCGCAATCGGCCCGGCCGAAAGCCGCCACAGCAGCAGCCCCGCCCCGACCAGCAGCAAAGCGGCGAGCGTACCCAGAATTTCGAAAAACAGCCGGATCGGGTGACTCATCAACTAACCTTGCTTCGACCCACCTTGACCCGCGACCCCGACGGCAGTCACCCTGCCCGGCTCGGAGCGGATTCGACACATGCCCTCATTGTACCCCGGTTTTGCGAAGGCCCAATGGCCCAAGCCCTTCGATAACGACGCGGCTTCGCGGGAATTCCAGAATTTGGCCGAGGCGGCGGACGAATTGCCCGCCAATTCGAAGCGCGATTTCTGCCGCGAACTCGCCAAGGGCCACCCGGCTTTGGCCGCGATTTTCGGCAATTCGCCGCATTTGTCGGCCCTGATCCGTCGCGACACCGAATTCGCCCTGGAATTGCTGTTGAAAGGGCCGGACAAAATGTTTCCGGCCATTTTGCGTGAGGTCCGCAAGGCGCCCAAAGCGGGCTGGACGACCGACGGCCTTATGTCGGCCCTGCGCACGATGAAGCGCCATGCGAGCTTGACGATCGCGCTGGCCGATATCGGCGGCGTGTGGCCGCTCGCCAAGATCGTGGCGGCGATCTCCGACACGGCGGAAACCGCCCTCGACCTCGCCTTCGCGCACGCGTTGCGCGAAACCGCGCGCCGCGACGGGCTGGAACTCACCGATCCCAAGGACCCGAACAAGGATTCGGGCCTGGTCGTGCTCGGCATGGGCAAGCTGGGGGCGCGCGAGCTCAACTATTCCTCCGACGTCGATCTGATCGTGCTCTACGATCTCGACAAGGTGCGCGGCATCGACCCTGACGACGCGCAGCATATCTTCGTCAAGCTCACGCGGCTTGCCGTGCGCATCATGGAAACGCGCACCGACGAAGGCTACGTGTTCCGCACCGATCTGCGCTTGCGCCCCGATCCGTCGGCGACGCCAATGGCGTTGTCCACACTGGCGGCCGAAACCTATTACGAGAGTATCGGCCAAAACTGGGAACGCGCCGCGATGATCAAGGCGCGGCCCGTGGCGGGCGATCGCGACGCGGGCGAAAACTTCGTATCGATCCTGCGCCCTTATGTGTGGCGCAAACATCTCGACTTCGCCGCGATCGAGGACATCCATTCGATCAAGCGCCAGATCCAGGCGCATCGCGGCGGCGGCGAAATCGCGCTGCACGGCCACAACGTCAAAACCGGCAAGGGCGGCATTCGCGAGATCGAGTTCTTTGCCCAAACGCAGCAGCTGATCTGGGGCGGGCGCGATCCCGATCTGCGCGTCAAAGACACTTGCGCGGCATTGGATGCGCTGGTCGCCAAGGGCCACACGAATGCGCGCGATGTCGAGGATTTGAAGAAATCCTATGTGTTCCTGCGCACGCTCGAGCATCGCTTGCAGATGGTCGCCGACGAGCAGACGCAGGAACTGCCCGAGGAAGGCCCCGACTGGACGCGCATCGCGCTGTTCATGGGGTACGACGGCGACGCTTCGTTCGAACGCGATTTGCTGGCGCATTTCACGCTGGTCGCCGACCGCTATGCGCGGCTATTCGAGGAAAGCGAACAGCAAGGCGCGCCCGGCTTGAATTTCGGCGGGATGGAGGACGATCCCGCGACGCTGGAAGCGCTGACGAAACTCGGCTTCGTCGAGCCGCAACGGGTCTGCGCCGAAATCCGCGCCTGGCATCAAGGCCGCTATCGCTGCGTGCGCTCGGCCCGCGCGCGTGAATTGCTCGCCGATCTGGCGCCGCGCATCGTCGAAGCCTTCGCGCGCACGCCGCAACCGGATGCGGGTTTCGTGCGTTTCGCGCGCTTCCTGGAAGGCCTGCCGGCGGGCGTGCAGTTGTTCTCGCTGTTCAAGGCGCAGGCCGCCCTCGTCGATTTGACGGCGGAGATTATGGGCACCGCCCCCAAACTCGCCGAGGAAGTCGCCACGCATACCCATCTGCTCGACGCGGTGCTGTCGGGCGATTTCTTTGCACCCCCGCGCGATAAAGATGCGCTGGCGGCGGAGCTTGCGCGCCTCAATGGCCAAGCGCGCGACTATCAAGACCGTCTCGATATCGCGCGGCGCTGGCAGCACGAACGCGAATTCCAAGTCGCGGTGCAATTGCTGAAAGGCGCCCTCGACGCGCGTGCGGCCGGGGCCGGGTTCACCGATATCGCCGACGTCGCACTCGCAAGCCTGCTCGCCGATACGACTGCCGAATTCGCGCGCGCGCATGGCCAAGTGAAAGGCGGTGCCTTCGCTGTCATCGCCTTGGGCAAGCTCGGTGGGCGCGAATTGACCATCACGTCCGATCTCGATCTGATCGCGATCTACGACATGCCCGCGGGTGTGGAACGTTCAGACGGCGAGCGTCCCTTGCCGCCGTCGCTCTATTTCATCCGGCTCGCGCAACGTTACGTCTCGGCGTTGAGTGTAGCGACCGCAGAAGGGGCACTTTACGAGGTTGATCTGCGTTTGCGCCCCGACGGCGAAAAAGGCCCGACCGCGTCGGCGCTGGCGGGCTTCGCCAAATACGTCGCCGAGGATGCGTGGACCTGGGAGCATATGGCGCTGACGCGCGCGCGGTTCGTTTGCGGGGATGAAAAACTCGGCAAGAAGGCGCTCGCCGCGATCGCCAAGGGCCTCGCCAAAAAGCGCAAGCCCGCCGAACTTTCGCGCGACATCGCCGATATGCGCCTGCGCATGGCGGCCGAACGGCGTGCCGAAACGCCCTGGCGCATCAAGGATTGGCGCGGCGGCTTGGTCGATATCGAATTCCTGGTCCAGCATGCGATTTTGGCTTCGGGCGATCCCGCCTTGGCGCGGCCTTCGACCGGCGAAGCGATCGCAGCCTTGGCAAAAGCCGGCAAATTCACCAAGGCCGAGGCCGAAACGCTGTCGGCAGCTCACGCGCTCTATTCCAATCTCCAGGCTATGCTGCGTTTGACCTGGAACGGCGAATTCGATCCGGGGACGGCGCCCGACGCGCTCAAAAATCTGCTCGCGAAATCCGCGAGCGCGGTTGACTTCGCCGCACTACAATCCACCCTCGAAGAGCACGGTGCGAAGATCCGCGCCTTGTTCGAGAAGCGTTTACCGGCACCGCAAAGGAGTTCGTGATGGCCGCCAAGACCAAGACCGCCGCCAAGAAAGCCCCGAAGAAAGCCGCCGCCACCGAAGCGCCTGCCCGCGGACCGAAGGTCGGCGCCAAGGCGCCCGATTTCAATTTGCCGACCGCCGGCGGCGGTTCGGTGAAGCTCTCCGCGCTCAAGGGCAAGAACGTCGTCGTCTATTTCTATCCGAAGGACGACACGCCCGGCTGCACGACCGAGGCCTGCGGTTTCAACGAAGCGCTGATGCAATTCAAGAAGGTCGACGCAGAGATCGTCGGCATCAGCCGCGACCCGATGAAGAGCCATGATAAATTCGCGGTCAAATACGGCCTCAAATTCCATCTCGGCTCGGACGAGGACGGCAAAGCGACGACCGCCTACGACACCTGGGTCGAGAAGAGCATGTATGGCCGCAAATATATGGGCATCGAGCGCTCGACCTATTTGATCGACAAGACCGGGACGATCCGCGCCGTGTGGCGGCCCGTCTCCGTCACCGGCCATGTCGATGCGGTTTTGGAAGCCGCGAAGGCGCTCTAAAA
>JAIUNH010000276.1 GCA_020161965.1 Pseudomonadota bacterium | reverse complement strand
GTCTCGCTCTGGGCGGAGGACGACCAGACCGTCGGCCAACTGGGCGAGAAGCTGTTCCTTGAGTCGAACACCCTGACTCCCCTGTTGAAGCGGCTGGAAGCTTTGGGTCATGTCGAGCGCAATCGCGATCCTCAAGACGAACGCCAAGTGCGCGTACGCCTGACCGCCAAGGGTACGGCATTGCGCGAACGCGCACGCTGCGTGCCCGAAGGCATTCTCGAAGCGTCGGGCACGGAACTCGAGGCGTTGCGCAAGCTCGCCGCCGATATCACCGGCTTGCGCGAGCGCTTGCTCGCCGCCGACGCCAAAAAGCCGCGCTGACGCATTCTTCTGCGTCGCCGATCAATCGATCAGAAAATTCAGACTGGTTTTTCAGTCCTTGCGGGCGGAGAGTTTTCGCAAGCGATAAGGCGCGCGCATCGCGCGACACCGTACAAGTGTATTGAACAGGTGCCGGCGAATTGTGCTTAACTTCGCGCCCGCAGGAGGACACGACGTGAGCGATTCTTTGGTGGCGAAAACGAAGCTTGGCGTTCTGAAAGGCGTAACCGAAGGCGGTATCGTCGCCTTCCGCAACGTCCCCTACGCCGCCCCGCCCGTCGGCAAACTCCGTTTCCGCCGGCCCGAAGCGCCCAAGCCTTGGTCGGGCGAACGCGACGCCACGCAGCACGGCCCCATTCCGCCGCAGAACCGTTCGCGCCTCGCCGCCGCAATGGGCGATTTCACGCGCACCCAAGACGAAGACTGCCTGACGCTGACGATCTGGACGCCCAAGCCCGACGGCAAGCGCCGTCCGGTGCTGGTCTGGTATCACGGCGGCGCGTTCGTCTCCGGTGCTGGCTCGCTCGATTGGTATTCGGGCGCACGCCTTGCCGAATTCGGCGATGTGGTCGTCGTCGGCGTGAACTACCGCTTGGGCGTGCTCGGCTTCATGCACAAGCCCGGCGTGGCCGAACCCAATCTCAGTCTGCGCGATCAAATCGCCGCACTCGAATTCGTGCACGCCAATATCGACGCGTTCGGCGGCGATCCCGAAACGATCACCGTCGCGGGCCAATCCGCCGGCGGTCTGTCGGTGCTCGCACTTCTGGCTCTGCCGTCGGCGCGCAAATTGTTCAAGCGCGCGATCATCCAAAGTGCGCCGTTCGGCCGTCCGTTGCGCACGCTCGAATCCTGCCTCGAGCCGGCCTTGAAGATGGAGGAGTTCCTGGGCATCAAGTCGGACGCCCAATGGGCCGACGCGAAAGTGCCCGACATCCTCGCCGCCCAGCTCAAGACGATGATGCACTACGCGAAATTCGCCGACGTGACGCCGCCCTTCTGGCCGGTCGCCGACGGCGAATTGTTCGGCGCCGATCTCTTCCAATCGGCGCTGCCCGGCGCGGTCGATCGCGACATCATGATCGGCTACACCAAGGACGAGTCCGCCGCCTTCTTCGCTAAGGCCCAGCCCGTGATCGACGCGACGGATGCGCAGGTCGAAGGCCGCTTCCGCGATTTCTTCGGCGCCGATGCGCGTGCGGCGATGGCCGAATACGCGATCCGCACCGGATCGAACACCCCGGTCTCGCTCATCTCCGCGATGGTCGGCGACGCGGCCCTCGCCGCCAAGTCGATCGGCTTCTGCGACGCACTGGCGACGATCGGCAAACCCGCTTACGCGTTCCGCTTCGATTGGGCCGCACCGGGCAATCCGTTCGGGGCGTGCCACTGCATCGAATTGCCGTTCATGTTCGACAGCCTGCCCACCTATCAAGCGCCGATGTTGGAAGGCGGCGACAAGGCGGGCATGACGGCGCTGGCCGCACAGATGCGCGATACCTGGGCCGCCTTCGTGCGCACCGGCAATCCCAACGGCGCGCATCTGCCGCTTTGGCGGCGTTACGATCATGCCCAACGCGAGACGATGCTGTTCGACGTGCCCTCGCGCCTCGCGGCGGATCCGGCCGGCCGCAAGATCTGGCGCTACTGGCCGTGAGCGCCGCCGACGCGATCGTTTTCGACGGCGCGCGCCTCAAACTCGGCGCGGAACAGATCTACGACTCCCTCGACTTCACCGTTCGCAAGGGCGAGTTCGTGTGCCTGCTGGGCCCTTCGGGCTGCGGCAAATCGACGGCGTTGCGCATCGCCGGCGATCTCGTGCCGCCGGATACGGGCCGTGTGGAAGTGCTGGGCAAAGCGCCCAAGGACGCATGGCAGGATATTGCCTTCGTTTTCCAATCGCCGCGTTTGGTCGCGTGGCGCAACGCGCTATCGAACGTGCTGCTGGGTGCTGAACTGCGCTTCGGCCGCGCGGAGGGGCGCAAGCGTGCGGCCAAGGCGCGCGATCTTCTCGCCCTCGTCGGACTTGCAGATAGTGCGAACAAATATCCGCTGATGCTGTCGGGCGGCGAACGCCAGCGCGTGGCGATCGCCCGTGCCCTCGCCGTCGATCCGTCGATCATCATGATGGACGAGCCGTTCTCGGCGCTCGATCCCAACACGCGCCGCCGCTTGCGCGCGGAAATCGTGCGCATCTGGCAGGAAACCGGCAAGACGATCCTGGTCGTCACCCACGATATCGACGAAGCGCTGACCCTCGCCGACCGCATCGTGCTGCTGTCGAAAAAGCCGACGCGCGTGCTGGAGATTTTCGACGTCAAGGCCGCGCGTCCGCGCGCGCTGAAGGACGATCCGGCGCTCGTGGCGATGCATGATCGCCTCAACGAACTTTTCCGCTCTCTCGAACCAGATGCCCCCCACGGAGGAATGACATGACCCTCGCTTTGCCTGGCCGCCGCGCAATTCTCGCCGGTGGCGCCGCCCTGCTCGCCGCCCCGTCCGTCGTGCTTGGTCAGGCCAAGCCGAAAGTCACCTATGCCTATCTGCTCGATCCCGCCTACGACGCCGTCGTGTGGGCGATCCGCAACGGCAAGGTGCGCTCCGACCTGATCGACGTCGAAGCGACGGGCATGAACATCCCCACGCTGCTGCAGGTCACGGCGACGCGCCAATACGATGTCGTGATGACCGCCGTGATCGGCGTGCCGGCGGCGCTGTCGCGCGGTCTCGACCTGCGCATCCTGTCGGCGGCGTTGCATGCCTCGGCCAACGGCGAAGGCGGCGGCGTCTGGGTCAACAAGGATTCCGCATTGAAGGACCCCAAGGAACTGAAGGGCAAAACGCTCGGTTCCTACGGCCTGCGCGCGACCGGCTATATGTTCGTGCGCGAAGCGCTGGCCAAGAAATTCGGCCTCAACATGGCGCTGGAAGGCGGCGATGTCCGTCAGGTCGAAATCGCGGCCCCCAACCTGCCCGCGTCGCTGTCGACCAACCGCGTCGACGCCGCCACGCTGATCCATTCTCAGGCCTTCCGCGCGCGGTCCTCGGGCGAGTACGTCAATATCTGCGAAACCGGCTCGATCCTGAACGAGATCCACGGCCGCCTCGTCTCCGCGGTCAATGTCGGCTATGCCGACCGCTTGGGTGCACGCGCGGCGGAGTTCCGCGAGTTCAATCGCATGCTCAAGGCCTCGATCGATTACGCGATGGCCAATCGCAAGGAAGTGTTCACCGCCGTCGGCACGCAAGCGAATATCGATCCGGCGTTCTTTGATTGGTGGTTCGACCGCACGACCGACGTGCCCGCGATCTTCGGGCCCGCCCAGGCGCAAGCGGTCACGCGCGCGTGGGAGATCGGCCTCGGCTTCGGCATGATCCAGGGCGCACCTGCGGTCGATACCGTGACCTGGGACCAGACTTTGCGCGGCTAAAAATTTGCGCGCCGATTCAACACAGGTAAAGGCGGCCTTCGCGGCGCTGTTCCTCGCCCTTGTGGTCGGGGGATGGTACGCCGCGTCGGCGCGCCTGCCGCCTTATATGATGCCCCCGCCCGATGCGGTGCTGCGCGCGGCGACGCGCTTCTTCACCTCGGCACGCGAGATCGGGCATCTGAAGGCGACATTGTTCAATGTCGGCATATCGATCGCCATCGCCTTCATGCTCGGCTCGGCGCTCGCCTTGCTGTGCCATTACATGCGTTTCGCCGCGCCGACGATCCACGGGCGGTTCAGCCCGTTCCTCAACGCCTTCCCCGGCATCGGCTGGACGTTGCTGGCCGCGATCTGGTTCGGCGTCTCGACCACCTCGGTCGTGTTCGCGATCACGGTCGTGCTGCTGCCCTTCGCGCTGATCAATCTGCGCGAAGGCTTGAACGCGCTCGACGGCGAAATCGACGAGATGGCGCGCAGCTTCGGGCGCAGCGGCATTCGTCAGTTCTTGTTCATCGTCGTGCCGGCGCTGTTTCCCTTCGCCATCGCCACGCTGCGCATCATGTTCGGTGTGGCTTGGAAGGTGACGTTGACGGCCGAATTATTCGGCGGCGGCGAAGGCCTCGGCTACCTCATCAATTTGGCACGCCAGGAATACGACACCGAGATCATCTTCGCGGTCGTGTTCACGATCGTGGTCGCGGTCTATCTCGCTGATCGGTTCATCTTCGCGCCGTTGGAATTCGCCACGTCGCGCCATTTCGGCCGGCAAGGAAAGCGGCGATGAACGTACTGGGCCGCAGCAAGGCGCAGATCGCCGCCGATATCGCCGTGCTGTTGGCGATCCTCGCCTGGGCGTGGGGCGCGCGCGGCTTGCCGGATTTCGTGCTGCCGGGCCCGATCGCCGTGGGCGAACGCCTGATCGCGATGTTCGTCACGCCGAGTTTCTTGGCGCACACATTCTCGTCGGTATGGCGCGTGCTACTCGCGGTCGTGCTGGCCCTCGTTCTCGGCGGCGGCTTGGCGCTGCTCAATCGCGGCGTGCCGGCCCTCGATTGGGTCATTCGGGGCATGACGCTGCCCTTCCTCAATTCCTTCCCCTCGATCGGCTGGGCGATCCTGGCGGCGATCTGGTTCCAGCCGGGCGATTTCCCGGTCGTGTTTGTTCAGGTCGCGATCTTGACGCCATTCTGTTTAATCAACATCGCCGAAGGCTTGCGCCAGATCGATGCCGAAACGATGGAGATGGCGCAAAGCTTCACCCGCAACCGGGCGCGCGCACTAGCGATGGTCGCGGCCCCGCTGCTGCTGCCCTATATCCTGGGCTCGCTGCGCATCGCCTATGGCATCGCGTGGAAGATCGCGTTGGTGTCCGAATTGCTCGGCGGCACGTCGGGCCTCGGCTATCTGATGCTCCAGGCGCAAGGCTCGGCCGATATGGCGACGGTTATCGCCGCGTGCTTGGCGATCGTGCTGCTGTTCGTCGCGGGCGAGAAACTCGTCCTCGACCCGCTCGCCCGGAAATTCGCCCCCAAGCGCTAAGCGCTATTTCGCCTTCATGCGCAAAGCGCCGTCGAGGCGGATCGTCTCGCCATTGATATATCCGTTCGTGAGACAGAACAGCACCGCGTCGGCGAATTCGCGCGCATCGCCCAAGCGCGCCGGAAACGGAATATCCGCCGCCAGGGAGCGGCGCGATTCCTCCGGCAATTCGCCCAGCAACGGCGTCAGGAACACGCCGGGCGCGATCGTATTGACGCGAATACCGAAGCGCGCGAATTCACGCGCAGCGGGCAAGGTCATCGCGACGATGCCGCCCTTCGACGCGGCATAGGCGGCTT